>JAAWQM010000063.1 GCA_022800525.1 Oscillospiraceae bacterium | reverse complement strand
TTCCCGTGGTTAAGTATAGCAACATTTTTACGCGATGGCACCTCGTCGTTTCATTACCTCGTCGGTGCCTTTCGCAGAAAGGCGATTTATATATATGTTATTACTTCCGAACCGAAAGGTCGGAAGTAATAACACGCTGAACGTCTATAGCGGGGAAACCTGCTTCCAGTCAAACCATCTCCGAACAGACTGCGTGTCCCTCTCTGCGCGGCCCCTGCCCAGAGACTTTGCTTCACAGGCCGGTTTTCCCGCACCCATGGTTTCACCCCTTCATATAATGGCGTAACACACGCGAAGGAGGCCCACCATGGAGCAACATTTTCCCTTTCAATCCTCACAACTCCCCTACAGCTATGTCGCCCTCATGCCGCACTGCGACGCGAATACGCTGTACTATCATCACGACCAATACTATGCCGAGGCGGTGTACGAGCTGAACAACCTGGCCGTCCGCCACCGGCTGACCCATCTGAGCCTGTCTCAGCTTCTGACGGAGGACCTGAACCTGCCCACCGCTCAGCTCAACCGCCTGCGCAACGCAGCCGGGTCCGTATACAACCACCAGATTTATTTCGACGGCCTCAACTGCAAAGCGGGCCAGCCGCCCTTCAACCGGCTGACGGACGAGATCACCACGACATACGGCTCCATGTCCCGTTTCCAGCAGCTTCTGATCGAAGCCGCTGAGAGTATCATCGGTTCCGGCTGGGTCTGGCTGGTGGCTGAGGGGGACAAGGGAATACATATTGTCACCACGGCGAACAACGAGGTGGTGGATTTGGCGTCCGTGTCGCCGCTGCTGATTCTGGATATGTGGGAACACGCATACCTGACCCTGGACCATTTCAACATTCCCCACTATGTGGAAACATGGTTCGCCCTTATCAACTGGGACCTTGCCAACGCGAAATACATGGAAGCGTCGGGAACCAACGGGACCACACCGCAGGCATTGGGATGAGAACCGCATAAGGAAGGGGTGGGCCAGACAGCCCACCCTTGTTCAGCTCATTTTCAGGATTTCCTTCTTCAGCCGGTTGATGATCCTCTTCTCCAGCCGGGAGATGTACGACTGGGAAATCCCCAGCTGGTCTGCGACCTCCTTCTGGGTCTGCTCCCTGCCGCCGTTCAGGCCGAAGCGCATGACGATGATCTCCCGCTCCCGCTGGGACAGCTTCTCAATCGCCGCCGCCAGCAGCTGCCGGTCCACGTCGTCCTCGATGGGCCGCATCACCGTGTCCGCCTCTGTTCCCAGCACGTCGCTGAGCAGAAGCTCGTTGCCGTCCCAGTCGGTGTTCAGCGGCTCGTCCAGGCTCACCTCTCCCCGCTGGGAGGAGTTTTTCCGCAGGTACATCAGGATTTCATTCTCAATGCACCGGCTGGCGTAGGTGGCCAGCTTGATGTTCTTGTCCGTGCGGTAGGTGTTCACGGATTTAATCAGCCCGATAGTCCCGATGGAGATCAGGTCCTCAATATTGATCCCCGTATTCTCGAACCGTCTGGCAATATAGACTACCAGCCGCAGGTTCCGTTCAATGAGGATCTGACGGGCCGACTCCTCACCCGCGTCCAGGCGGGAAAGGACGTCCGCCTCCTCCTCCCGGGTCAGGGGCGGCGGCAGAGTGTCGCTGCCGCCGATATACATGATCTTCCCTGGCCGGAGCAGTCCCAGCCGGACCAGCAGGCGGCGCAGCGCCGCCCATAATTTACGCGGCATGACCGCAGCCCTCCTTTCCGCATTCTCCGCCCCACAGGGCCCCGTAGCCTCCGCCGTCCGATACCGCCGAGGGCGACAGCGCCACTGTAACAGGACCGATCACTTTCCCATCAATCGCCGCCCGTTCCGCCTGGAAACACAGCAGCAGTCCGCCGCTGACGCCCACCGCCTGATAGGGCAGCAGCCGGAACCCGCCGCCCAGACGCTCCAGGCAGGCCGCGCTTCCGTCCCGCTCCAGATGGGACAGGGCGTCCCGTTCCTCCGCCGTCCACAGAGGCTCCAGAGCTTCCCAATGGGCGGTCAGCACCGGGCGGCCCGTCAGTCCGTCGGTGAGGGTGTGGCCGGTGTCCAGCAGCGCAGTGAGCGCCGCCCTGCGGCCTCCACGCTCCAGGACGCACTGGCAGAGTTGTCCCGCCACAGCGTGGCGGGCCCCACCTCGAAACACCACGGACAGCACCAGGAAACAGACGCCTCCCGCCAGGAAAAACACGCGCCAGTCCAGCCGGGTCAATACTGCCAATCCTTCTCCGGACTCCAGCAGCCGGCCTCCGGCCACCAGCGCCCCGCCCATAGCGCAGGAGAGGATGAAAAACAGCAGCAGCTGCCGTAAAAAGGCCCCCCGTTTCCCGAAGGCCAGCCAGACCAGCCCTGCCGCCGCCGCCGTCTGGGGCAGGAAGGACGCCAGGACGCTCCATCCCGGCAGGGCGCACAGCGCCCCATATGTACCGCCCAGCAGAGCCGCCGCCAGCAGCCGCCGTTTTCTCAGCGGCAGACCGGAGAGACGGCCCGTCACATACAGCGCCGCCCCGTCGGCGAGGCAGTTGAGCAGGAATGCGATATCTACATAGACTACCATATTGCTTCCTCCTTGGACGAGATTAGTATAATCCCTGTCCATGGGAGGATTTTGTCATTCCGGGGCATCGCATGAAAAAACCGCCTCCGTCTGGAGGCGGTTTGACAAAGTTTGGGTCCACCCTTTTCAAAGAATGATGGGGTCCGGGGGGCCGTCACTGGCCTTCGGCCAACGACCGGTCCGGCGGTTCAAGGACCGCCCAGGCAAGGCCCCTGGTGGGTTTGGGCGAAGCCCGACACGCTATCGTCCTTACTTCAGGATAAAGTCCATATACACGGGGTTGTGGTCGCTCCAGCGGAAGCCGGTATCACAGACCTTGGCGTTCAGAACCTCTATGTTGGCGGAGACGATGAAGCCGTCCACCGTGACCACGTAGTTGTCCGGGCCGTAGGGCCGGTCGGCGTTGCGGCAGGAGGGCACGGGGTCCGCCCCGTCAAAAGGCGCGATGATGGACAAGCCCTCCGGAATCAGCTCCGGCGGGATGGGCTGCGCCCAGGTGTACTCCGGGCCAGAGATGCCGAAGATTTCCTCTGAATTGCCCAGCAGGTCCTTGTTGAAGTCTCCTCCGGCGACGGCGTAATTGCCCTTTTCGTACTCCGACAGCATGTCGGCGAACAGCATTTTCAGCTGCTCCTCCGCGATGGTCCCGTCGGAGGTATAGGCGGAAAGGTGGAGGTTATAGAGCACCAGCTCCCTTCCGTCCGGTTCCGCTCCGCCTTCATAGGCCATAGGGATGCGCTGGACGGAGTAGCACCGGTCCAGGTCCACCAGCTTCATGAAGCCGTCTTCAATGGGCAGCTGGCGGCGGACGGCGGAGTCGATGCAGTGCCGCGAGAGGACCGCCAGTCCGGCCCGGTTAGCTCCGTGAGGGGCAGCGAGGGGCCAGAAGAGGTAGGGGCTGTCGTAGTTCTGGGCGAAGGTGGAAAAGCAGTTGACCCCGATCCGGTCCCAGGCATCCCGAACCTGGGCCAGCTCGTCCACGTGATAGCTGCGGGTGCCGCCCACGTCCACCTCCTGGAGCAGGAGGAAGTCGGGGTCCAGCTTCATTACGGCGTCCATAGCGCCGCTGACGTTTTCCCGGACGGCCTGGGCAGACCGGGCGCGGCTCTCCGTGCCGCCGTCCATGAAGAAACTGTAATCGTCGCTGTAGGCCCCGAAGCCGATGTTGTATGAGGCCGTGCGATAGGTCCTCCCCTTCTCCACGCTGGCTGTGATGCAGTCCACGTCAGGCCAGTCCACTTCCAGCGCCTGATTGTCCTCCACCCGGTACCAGGCGGCAAAAACATAGATAACGTACCCCACCACCACGGCCAGCAGCAGGGCCAGGACGCTCAGGAAAATTTTCAGCGGCAGATGTTTCTTTTTCACTTCGGCATCCGTTCCTTCCCGGTGATCTCCGTCACGTCCATCCGGCAAACAGCGGTATTTTTCAGCTGGGGCACAGCGTATGTTTCAAAGTCCGCCATATCTCCCGTGCAGCGCTGCCGGGTCAAGGCCCGCAGGGCCTCGAGCTTCTCCGCCTCATCCTCCACCAGAGACACCTTTCCCCGGAGGATAGCGGAGCGGCATTTACACGAAAAGTAATCAGGTCCCGCAAACTCACACACTGTCACGCTTGCCTGGGGCCACTGTGCGATGCAGTCCAGCTTCTTCCCCGTCCGGGCGCAGTGGAAGTACACCGTCTCCCCAATCCGCGCGGGACTGATGGGCACGCCGTAGCCGCCCTCCCCGTCCCGCAGGCTCAGTACGCCGAAGGGGGCCTTGTCAAATACCTCCCAGGCAAAGGCGGCGTCTCTCTCCCGGTCCTTCCGTCTCATATCGCTCTACTCCTTTACGATTTTGCCGACAGGTCCCTGGCGGCCCGCAGGATGCTCCAGGCCGGGACGGCCCGGGGCAGCTTCATCCGGAACATCATCTGCGGATTCCGCAGCATCTCCAGCGGCGTACCGTCCATGTCCGTCATCCCCTCCGCCGTGAAGGTCTCCGGCTTGCAGTCCGGCCCCACGACCTCAAGGGACTCCCCGGCGGTGATCTTGTTGCGGAGGGTCAGCACGGCGTTCCCGTCCCCATCGCACTCCGTCACCAGGGCCACCACCTGCCACTCCCGGATGTACCGGGCGTTGTCCGTGTACTGCCCCGGCGAGCCGTAGTAAAACCCGGTGGCATAATGCCGGTGGCTGACCCGCTCCACCTCGTTCCGCCAGACGGGGTCCACAGGCCGTCCGGCCCACACATCGTCGATGACGTGCCGGTATGCGCCTGTCACAATGGCGGCATAGTATGCGCTCTTGGCACGGCCCTCGATTTTCAGACTGTCCAGCCCGGCGTCCAGCAGATCGTCCACATGGTCGATCATGCACATGTCGCGGCTGTTCATGATGTAGGTCCCCGCTTCATCCTCAAAGACGGGGAAGTACTCCCCCGGACGCTTCTCCTCCATGAGGTAGTACTGATACCGGCAGGGCTGGGCGCAGGCCCCCCGGTTGGAATCCCTGCCGGTCATATAGTTGCTGAGCAGGCACCGCCCGCTGTAGCTGACGCACATGGCCCCGTGAACGAACGCCTCCAGCTCCAGCTCCCTTGGCGTACGGGCGCGGATCTCCCGGATCTCCTCCAGGCTCAGCTCCCGGGCCAGGATCACCCGGCTGGCCCCCGCCTCGAACCAGGCGGAGGCGGCGGCGTAGTTGGATACGCTGGCCTGGGTGGACACATGCCGCTCACAGCGGGGCGCGTACTTCCCCGCCATGGAGAAGGCACCCAGGTCCGCCACGATCAGCGCGTCCACCCCGGCGTCGTTCAGGAACGCCAGCCAGTCAGGCAGGCCATCCGCCTCCCGGTTCCTGGGCATGGTGTTCACGGTCACATGGACCCGCACGCCGCGTTCATGGGCAAAGGCCACCGCCCGAGGCAGCTCCTCTTGGGAAAAATTTCCCGCAAAGGAGCGCATCCCGAAGCTCTCGCCCGCCAGATACACCGCGTCCGCTCCGTACAGAACCGCCATGCGCAGCCGCTCCATGTCCCCGGCGGGGCACAGGAGCTCCGGCTTCTTTCTCTCCCTCATACCGTCAGTTCTCCGCCGCCGCGGCAGCGGCAGCCACATTCTTGTTGTGCTGGGACAGCGTCTCACTGAAAACATGCTTGTCGCCGACCAGGACGTAGAAATAGTAGTTGGTTTCCTCCGGCTGCAGGGCCGCGCGGATGGAGGCGATACCCGGATTGGCGATGGGCGTGGGCGGCAGGCCGGTGTGCTGGTAGAGGTTATATGGGCTGTCCAGGCTGGTATAGTCCTCCTGGGTGATGGACCGTCCGGCGGCGTAGACCAAGGCGGCATCAATCTGGAGGAGATGCCCTGTCTCGCCATCGTTGTTCAGGCGGTTATAGATGACGGAAGCGATCTTCGCCCGGTCGCTGCCGTCGGTCTCCCGCTCCACCAGGGAGGCGATGGTGAGGATCTCATCCAGACTGTAGGCGGACTCGTTGAAGAGGTCGGTAAAGTCCTCGTTGCTGTAAACCTTGGAATTGAAGTTCTTCAGCATGGACGTGAACGCCAGCTCAGGCTGCCCGCCCACGTAGAAGTTGTAGGTGTCCGGGAACAGGTAGCCCTCCAGACGGCTGATGTCGCCCAGATCCTCATTGTTCACAAAGGGGTAGACGCTCTGGTCAAAGACGTAGTTCTCCGCCACGTCGGTCAGCTTCTCCACCGTGCCCACGCCGTTCTCAGCCAGCAGGTCGATGATCTGCGCGACGGTAAAGCCCTCGGGGATGGACACATCCACCGTCACGGCGGAGCCGCCCCTGGTCCTCATATTCCGGATCAGGGCCATATAGTCCATGTTCGTATTCAGCGTGAAGGTTCCCTCGGTGATCTTGGTGTCGGCATTATAGAATCTGCAAAACAGCCGGAAGAACCAGTCGTACTCGATAAGGCCCTTCTCCTTGAGCGCCGCTGTGATTTTCCCCATGTCGTAGTGGGTGACCTCCTCCACGGTGCCGTCGTCCTGCGTCTCCCTGGTCACCTCTGCGATCATGTCCTCCGTTACCTGAAACTTTACCTCCAGAGGGCTCTTGTTCAGCGCGGCGAAGTCGTTGGCCAGCATCCAGCCCACAGAGGCGCAGATGACGGACGAGGCCGCCACAATGACGATCCAGAGCAGCAGCGCCAGGAAGGGGTTTGTCCTTCTTTTCCGTCTTCTTTTTTTCTTGGGCCGGGGAGCAGCGGGGCGGGGCCCGGCCTCCGGCTGCCGTTCGCCGCTCTGCTGCGGCTCTCCAGCGGCCCGGCGGACCTCGCCCGCGTTCCAGCTGGTTGTCCTGTAGCGGTCTTCATTCATGGGGTATCCTCCCTTTCGTTGCTTGCGTACCGGGCGGGGGACCCCCGGCCGCGGATATTTTTTCAGTGGTCAAGCTGCCTTTTGCCTCCCGCCAGCATAGTATGTTTCAGACTGATAAGTGAGGTGACACAAACTATGTGGAACAACGACAACGGCTTTATCTGGATCATCCTGATCATCATCCTGATCTGCGGCTGCGGCAATGGAAATGGGAACGGGAATGGCTGCGGCTGTGGCTGCAACTGCGGGTGCAATTGCAACAACAACTGTAACTGCGGGTGCTGTGGCTGCAACAACGGCTGCAACTGTTGTAACAACGGCGGCAACTGCTGCTGCTGAGCGTTACATACCCGGAGGCCGGGGGCGCTTGCGCCCCTGGCCGTTCCCTTTTTGACTAGTTTTCTGTCAGAGGACGGACAAGCCCCCATAACTCGCGGTGGATATCCTCCTGGGCGCGGACCGCGCCTTCCCGTGAGCAGTCGACCCGTCTCCAGCCAAGCTGCCGGGCGATTTCACGGGCGTTCTCCCGGCACTGGCGGAGATAGGCTTCGTCCTGCTCGTGGATGTCGGCGGCGGTGTGGGTGGACTCCTGACGGATGCGCAGCAGCTGCGCGGATATCTCCGGCGGCAGGTCCAGGTAAATCACCAGATCCGGCTCCGGCAGCTCCAGACGGCGGTACTCCAGGTCAAAGAGCCAGCGCAGGTACTCCTCACGCTCCCCCTCCGGGAGCTTGGCTGCCTGATGGACGGCGTTGGAGGTAGTATAGCGGTTGGCCAGGATCAGCCCGCCTGTCCGGTAAAATCCGCCCCAATCCTCCTTGTAGGAGGCGTAGCGGTCAATGGCATAAAAGGTCGTAGCGGCATAGGCACTGACGTCGCCGGGATGCGCTCCCAGCCGGCCCAGGAGGTACTGCTCCACCGGCAGGGCGAAGGGCGTCCCATAGCGTGGGAAGTCAATCTCCCGGAAGGACACGCCCTCCGCCTCCAGCTTTTGCGCCATGAGGCGCGTCTGGGTCGCCTTGCCCGTTCCGTCCGTGCCCTCAAGCACGATCAGTTTTCCCTTCATGATTGTCTCCTCTTCGCCCCCGCCGCGTGGACCAGGAACAGGGGCAGCTTCATCATCCGGCCAATCCGGCTGGGGTTCTTCGCCAGCCGGTGGAGCCACTCCAGCCCCAACTTCTGGAACACCTCCGGGGCCCGCTGGACCTCGCCGGAGAACACGTCCAGGCATCCGCCCAGGCCCACCAGCAGGCGCGCCCCTGTCGCCCCGCCGTTTTTCTTCATCCATTTTTCCTGCTTGGGCGCGCCCAGACATACAAAAACCACGTCCGCGCCGCTCTCCCGGATGGCCTCCGTCACCGGAGCGTCCTCCTGGAAATAGCCGTCGTGCGTCCCCGCGATGCGCAGGCCCGGATACTGGCTCCGCAGCCTCTCCGCCGCCTTCTCCGCCACGCCGGGCCTGGCCCCCAGGAGGTACAGGCTCTTCCCATTCTCCGCCATCCGGCCCATGAGGTTCTGGGCGAAGCCGATGCCGGTAACCCGGCCTTTCAGGGGCGTCCCCAGCATCTTCGCGCCGTAAATGATCCCAATGCCGTCGGCCAGCACCAGGTCCGCGCCGTTGACGGCCTCCAGCGCCTCCGGGTCTTCCCGGCAGACCTCCACAATCTCCGGATTCGGCGTGACCGCATAGTGGGCCCCGGCTGTATCCATCAGGCGCACGCCCTCGGCCACTGCCTGATCCATGGTAATGTTATCGAAGCCAACGCCCAAAACGCTGATTCGCATAGGCGGTCTCCTTCCTGTTCTTCCAAGATTTTCATTCCAAGACAGTATAGCATATCTTTCCCGGCTTGTCCATTGTGCTTTTGCAATGTCCCTTTTACCTTTCGTGTTGATGAAAGCCAATTTCCGAAATTCTTTGTCAATATGACTGGAAGATCAATCGTCCATTACGGATAACTGTATCGATATGATAATCATCATCAATAAGCAGATAATTCACTTCAAATTTTTTGCACATATCAAGTGCTTGGGCGTTGTCCTGCAATGCGGTTTCCATTGTGCAATCCGAATCATCCATTCTTTGCTCAATTATACATGCGTATCTTTTTATATCCTCAAAATGGGACCGAATATATCGTTCACTCATTATCAAGCATATATATTGGATTTGAGTTAGGTAGCTTTCATTAAAATCCGCATACCAATCAAACGGTATGTAACACCCTTCAACAATCAGATTCTGTTCGTTTTCAACAGCAGTTGCAACCATTTCTCTCACAATCGGCCATAGATATTCTGTTAACGCTATATCATCACTCATGGGAGTTAATTCCGTATTCCCGCTTCTAATCAGTCCCATTTTCAGGTGATCTATAGACAAATACGGGTACTTGTATTTGTCTAGCAGCTGCTGCGCTAAGTTGGTTTTACCTGTGTGAGATGCTCCGCCTATCAAAATAACCATTTTTATCCTCCCGACAGACCCGAATGATCGTTTATAATGGCAAAACCACGCAGAGCAATACGCCCAATAATATGTCCTTCTTCATAATAGCAAATCTCCCGGCCTTCGGTTTGCTGTTCTTAAGTTGTATCGTGCTGAATTTCCGATTTCCGGACTTGCACAGGCTCCATTGCCCCTCTATCCTGTTATACCAGAAATTTCTTTCCCCTTTGTAAAGATTTTATAAACTCTCAGAAGGAACTCCATTCATTTCATCCACGCATTTGACGCTTTTTGCCGTCAGCTCCACCCAGGCGGGGCGGAACCCGCTTTTGACAGCGTTCCGCACCGACCGGATATTGGACCATGCGGCGCAGTAAAAAGGAACTTTTTCTCTCTCCAGGATTTCCAAAGCCAGCCGGCTGGTCAAGGCCGACGCGATTCCCTGCCTGCGGTACTCCGGCAGCACGTCCACTCCGATCTGCCACATGCTCTCACAGTCCGCGGAGCAAGCGGCCAGCCCAACCAGACGCCCGCCGTCATACGCGCCAACGCCCAGGATGTCCAGCTCCTTCCGCTTTTCGCATAGCGCGTTGCTCCACTGGTCCGTATACAGGGGCGGAAAGTCCTCCGGATGCAGGAGCCGCGTCTCATAAGGGCAGTCATGGACCGTCAGGCACCCGAGGTCCGGCAGAAAATACTCCGCCATAAAGCAAGTCCGCAGGCCCATTTCCCGCAGCCCGCCGTCCAGAATGTGCATATGCGGCGTCTCAAAGCACCGGTACGGCGGGAAACGGCTGATGTAATCCGCCGCCAGCTTCCGGCAGGACTCCTCAACCGATGCCACGATATTATTTCCATAGGAGATCAACTGACAGGCCAGCGGCAACTCCAGATATTTTCTCGCTGCCGGATCTTTTTGGGACAGGACCACCACGTTCTCCTGCCGCAGGAAGTCCTCCGGACGGCAGTTGGCGTCAATAGCGGACTGCCGCAACGCGGTCTCAAATATCATTTCCTGTGTCAAACGCATTTTATCACCTCTTCCTTGAAATATTCTTCCTGAGAAACGAAAACTTTGTCTCACTGCACACAACCGCCGTAAAAATCAGGACAAACCCCAGCAGCATCCGTCCGTTCACCCTGTCCCCGGCAAAGAGAACCGAGCACAGCACCCCGAACACCGACTCCAGGGATAGAATCACCGATGCCGACGCCGGGTCGGACCACACCTGCCCCACGTTCTGGAACAGCAGCGCTGCCGTGGTCGCCATTACCGCCAGATACGCCAGCGGCAGCAGCACCTCCGGCCGCGCCAGTACCTGGACGGGAAACCGCTCCGTCAGCGCGCCGCCAATCCAGGCATACAGCCCCGCAAAGGCGAACTGAAACACTGTCAGCAGATAGATGTCCTTTTTCGGCGAAACCTTTGCCACCGCTACGATATGTGCGGCGTAAAACACCGCGCACACCAGCGTCAGTCCGTCGCCGGGATTCACCGTCAGCTCTCCGGTGAGGCTCACCAGCCCCACTCCCGCCACGCACAGAACCGCCGCCAGCACGTTGTACCGGTCCGGCCTCACCTTGGCGAAGGCCCAGTAGAGGAAGGGCACCAGCACGCAGTACACAGCTGTCAGGAAAGCGTTCTTCGACGGCGTGGTCAGCGCCAGGCCGTAGGTCTGGATGGAGTACGCCAGCCACAGAAAGCCGCCGATGACGGCTCCCCGCCACAGGTAGTCCGGCGTGAGCGTCCTCCACTTCTTCCAGCAGAGAAGCCCCAGCAGCACCGCACCGGCGGTGAACCGGATGGCCAGCAGGTATTGCACAGGCAGCGCGTCCAGAGCGTCCTTCATGATGAAGAAGGAGCTGCCCCAGATAAAGGCCGCCGCGAACAGCATCGGCTTGGCAAGCCGTCTCATGGTTGTTTCATTCATGGTTTTCACCTCATCCTTGCAATCATGCGCCGGAGTATGATACAATAGCGCATAAGTGTTATCCTATCAGAGAGGTGAGGAAATGGCAAGACTTGACGAAAAATTTTTTCTGCGGGATACGGTCCAGGCCGCTCAGGACCTTCTGGGCCGCTACCTGGTCCGGGACGACGGCGGGGAGCTCATGGTCTGCCGGATTACAGAGACGGAGGCTTATGTCGGAGCTGTTGACAAAGCCTGCCACGCCTACGGCGGCAGGCGGACACCCCGGACAGAGACCCTTTACGCCGCCCCCGGCACAGCTTACGTCTATCTGATTTACGGCATGTACCACTGCCTCAACTTTGTCACCGGGCCGGAGGATGTGGCTTCCGCCATCCTGGTGCGGGGCTGCACGCCAGTTTATAACGCGGACGCCGTAGCCCTGCGGCGGTTTGGCGTGACGGCGGATAAAATGTCTGCATACCAGAGGAAAAACTTTATGAACGGGCCAGGGAAGCTGTGCAAGGGATTGTCCATCGACTGGACGCTGAACGCCCTGCCCCTGGGCAGCGGCGCGCTGTATCTGGTTTACGAGCTGCCGGAGATGGGACTGGAGCGCCGTCCTGATGGTCTGCCCTTTCACACAGGAAAACGCATCGGCATTGACTACGCCGAGGAGGCGATTGACTTCCCATGGCGGTTCTGGCTGGACGAATGAACAAGGAGAAACGATATGCTGCTTTTTGATCTGGACGGCACTTTAATCGACTCCAACGGAGTCTGGGTGGATGTGGACATGGTTTTTCTCGCCCGTCACGGCTTTGAGTACAGTCAGGCGTACCATGACGGCGTAGCGCATTCCATCCTGCAAAACTGCGCCGTATTTACCAGAAATCATTTTCAGATGGAGGAATCCTGCGAGGAAATCATTGCGGAGTGGATGGAGCTGGCGAAGGACGCCTATCATGACGTTCCACTGAAGCCCTATGTCAAAGAGTACCTGGAGCGCTGCAAGTCCGCCGGACACCGGATGGCGGTGTTCACCGCCTGCGTCCCGGAGCACTGCGAAACCGCTGTGCTCCGCCACGGGCTGGATGTATATTTTGAGCGGATCATCTACGCCCAGGACCTGGGCGCGGACAAGAAGTCCCCTGCGGTCTTCCGGCAGGCGGCGGAGCTGCTGGGCGTGAAGCCCAGAGAGTGCGTGTTTTTTGACGACTCCCTCACCGCCTGCAAGGGCGCCAAGGCCGCCGGGATGACGGTGGTGGGCGTCCAGGATAACTATTTTCACGGTTCCGAGGCGGATATGCGGGAGGTCTGCGACCAATTTATCTCTGGTTTCGGAGATCTGTTATAGTGAGGGGTAACGTTAGGGATGAGCAAAACTCTGAGAAGCTGTATTCACAGGCGGCGTCCAATGCCTGTGAATACAACTCCTCAGAGCTGACATAGTTTCCGAATTTTTCATTCGGTAATCATAAAAAGCTGCAATCCATCATAAATGGATCGCAGCACTGAGCGGGCCGAACCCGGCCCAGACCCTTCTTATTTGATAAAGTCCGCCGTCAGACCGTGTGGGGGACAGAGAACAGGCCCTTACAATAGGATTGCCATCTTCTGCCCAGGACCAGGCTTGAAGTAAAAATTCCAGCCGCTACTGGTCAGGAGGCCGAATACGGCGGCGTTGCTTTCGTAAGTCTGCGCCAGCTGCGGAATATTGGGAACGGAACTGGGGCAGGCGATTTTACAGAACCCGTATTGCTGCGTTGCGATTTGATTGCACCGGGCAGCGGTATTACTTCTGAACCGAAAGTTCGGAAGTAATCATTGCCATGTTTTGCGGTTGCCCCGCCAGGGGCAAGCAAAATGGCTCAAATCGAATATATGATTTCCGAATTTTAAATTCGGAAGTAATAGTAAGTTAAGGAACCTCTGAAAAAAGCCCATATCAAAAGGCATGAAGGCAAAGGGCAAAGAAACCGGCCGGAATTCAGCCAATTTCTTCGCCATAACGCAAGCTTTTGCCCTGCCTTTTTGAGGTTATCCCCCAAAAGGGCACAAAAAGCCCTTGTCATGTTGTCCTCAGTTTTCGCCTGGCCATCGCCAGGAGGTAGAGGTTTGCGCAGGCAAACATGACATACAGCCGGTTCTCGTTTTTCTTCAAGCCCTGGTATCGGACTTTTCGATACCCAAATTGGCATTTGATGATGCGGAAGATATGCTCCGCTTTGCTTCGAACGGAGGATTTGCGGCTTTCAATATATCGAGTCCGGTCAATGGCTTTGTCGCTTACCTTGGGGAACTTGCCGGGGCGGAGGTTGATGCGGTAGTCGATGGAGGATAAATGTTCGTCATTTGCTACTTCCTCCCGCTTTTCGATACCCAGGTAACCGGAATCGCCGCAGACGACCTCGTCGTCTTCCCGAACCAGCTTAGAGGCCACCGTCACATCGTGGACATTAGCAGGTGTCACCTCAATCGTATGGACATAGCCTGTCCCGGCATCCACACCTGCGTGGCACTTCAGCCCAAACCGCCATTGATTCCCCTTCTTGGTTGAATGCATCTCCGGGTCCCGCTTCTTTTCAGCATTTTTTGTAGAGCTGGGCGCGTCAATGATGGTGGCGTCTACGATCGTTCCTCCCCTCATGACATGCCCT
>JAAWQM010000062.1 GCA_022800525.1 Oscillospiraceae bacterium | reverse complement strand
GAATACAGCCAGGTTAGCAGACAGACAACCGCATAACGCTACTGCATCATGCGGTTGCCTACCATATTCCTGAAATGTTCTTTATGCGTACTGTGCATATGGGCAGCAAAGAATCTCTGACGCTTCAGGGTGGGGGGGAGGCCGTCGTCTGCGGAGCAGATCCGGCGGAGCAGATCCGGCGGCGGCTCCAGCAGCTGATGAAGTACCTCCAGATCAGGGACATCAATTGCTCAAATGCATTAAAGCCTATGTACTACCTTAATTGTGGAGCCAAAATCGCTACGATATTTATAGGTGATTATAACGCCTACAGACTTCAAATTGTAAGGGAGACTATGGTATAACGGAGTTTGCAGAACCGACTTGGCTTCCTGATGGATATGAATTCCAAAATGTTGTGGTTGATTACTGGCCTGACGATAATAGGTTTATAGCCTTGTCATGCAGCTATTCTAATGGAGCTGATACATTGCTTATTGACATTGCGTACCACCAGGATGAGCAGCCTGAGCAGCTGCAAAAAACCGACACCCCCATTGAATCCTTTACTGCCGGCGGGTTAACGGTCTATTTGCTTGAAAACATCAACAGCAACTCTGCTGCAGGGGTAACAGAGCATTACGAATGCTATATCAGCGGCACTGTCGTACGGCAGGTGCTGAAGCAGATCGTACCCTCATCACAAGTGAAAAACTTCACTTTTCAATAGAGATGAAGACGCTTAATTTCCTCTATTGATGAGTGAAGTTTTTCATGTATAGTAATAATCGTGACGCATCTTCGCTTATGGAAAGTGGTGAAACAGCATGAACACACTAAAAGCTATGCGCGAAGATGCGCCGTCTACCGATCTTTAAAAAGAGCGTCGCCGCGGATAGATATCTGTTCTATCCGGCAGGCGCTGTGATCTCTGACCGCCGCGCCAACCGCACCGCTGCGGTATGGGCGTGTGAGGTCCGTATATTCGATACACACCTTTCCATTGACTGCGCAGGATATGGTATTCCCCCGGACAATTACTGATAATTGATAAACTGCGCCGTATTGCCAGTGATACGCGCAATCGCTCAGGACAGCATATCCATTGTTGTTTTTCATCAATATGGCGTGTTCTTCTCCAGAGAAACCAAATGCATAGGAGCGGATCGCTCCCTGCACACGGAACAGCAGAAAGTGTTCGCCTCCGGCAACCGGTACGATCCGTGCGGATACTGTGTAGTCCTCCCAAGTGGTTTTACCGGTGTAGACCTCCTCGAAGTCACTGCAGGAGAGGAGCATGGTCCCATTCTCCAGCCTTGCTGTTCCTTTCAGCTGCGTAAACTGGGTAATATCCTGATGTGTTGGCTTCCAATATACGGCGGACTCGTTGGCCAGCCGGACCGTGTAATCCGGCGTGCCCTCCGTCACGAACGCGTCTATCAGAACACACAGCTCCGCTTTGTCTGTGTCCGGACCGGTCACATAGAAACGCAGGCCCGCCTCCTCAATCAGCTCACTTCCGGCGGGGATATCCAGCCGCAGCTCCACCCATTTGCCAGGCGTACAGAGATGGATCTCTCCAGTTACGGACTGTCCGCCGCGGTAGCCCACGTACGCGGCGGCCCGGCAGCTTCTGGCGTATTCCGGTACGCGGACCCAGCCCCGGATGCGCTCCCCCGGATACAGGGTGGGAGAAAACGCGGGATCGTAGCGGCTGTCCTGGAAATCCTCCGGATAAAGATAGGTGCGCTTGTAGAGATCCACCGCCTGCCCGTCCGTGACCCGGCAGCAGTACAGCTTCAGGGATCTGCCGCAGGTGCGGTACGCCTCCGTCGTACTGCCAAGATAGCTGTGTGTCCGGTAGGGGAAACGCAGGTCCCTGTGGACGCGTACGCGCATCGCCTGGGTGGACCCTGGATAGGCGAACAGGCAGTCCTCCGGTCTTGCCAGCGCGGGTAGCCAGCGCTCCGGGATCTCCTCCTGAAGCAAGCGGTATCCGCAGGCCGCCATGTAGGAAGCACCTGTCGGGATATCTGTCAGGTTCAGATATCCCAGCACGCTGGAACAGGCCAGAAAATCATTGACCGGTTTTCGCCATTTTCCCCAGTCGATGCCCTGCATGCCCTGCAAGACGCCCAGGATCGCACCAGTGTTTCCGGCGTTGCAGTCGGTGTCCCAGCCGCACATACAGCAGATGGTGAGGGTTTTTTCAAAGCTCCCCTGCCCATAAAGCATGGAGAGGATCATCACAGCCGCGTTGGGAATGATGTGGCACGCTCCGGGATACCGGTCATATCCGAAATTTTCCTGGATCTCGCGGAAGCAGGCGGACCAATCCTCCGGATGGGCTTGATGGAAGGCGATCACATGATCCGCTGCGCGGCGGTATTCGCAGTCCTCCGGGATCTGTGCCAGCGCCTTTTGGATCACTACCGCGATGTCCGTCTCAACAAAGGCCAGGCTGATGGCAGCGGCGACAAAGCGGCCGCCATAGACCGCGTTCCCGTCGTGGGTCACGCTGGACGCTTTTTCCGCCAGCGCAGCGGCCTCCGCCGGATGGCCGGGGCAGACCAGCCCCCAGCAGTCGCTGAAAATCTGACCGCCGATCTGTTCCGCGGCGGTGGCCCCATTGGTCTGGATACTCCCGCTCTGAGGTGCGGGAATGCCCCGGCGAAGATTCAGGTAAGCGGTGTGCTCGGTGGATATCCCGTAGCCGCCCCACCAGAAAAAGCCGTGCTCATAGGGTGCGTAATTCAGCAGGGCTTCCGCAACGTCCTGCGCCTCCAGATCCCATCCCTTCCCGCTGTCCGCGAGGGCACGGACCAGAAAAAGGGGGCCGTTGCTGTCATCGTCGGCGGCAAACAGGTCATAGTCGATCAGATAGTCGTGAACCGATCCGAAAATATCCTGAATTTTCTGTCGGGTCATGGATTCGATCGGCGCGCCCAGGCGGATGCCGATGATCTTCCCCAGCCATCCCGCGTAGACACGCTCCGGGTAATCTTCGCTGAGACGGCCCGCCGGTGGAGACGTATTCTGTTTCATGCGGGCACCTCCTCTCCCTGCAGACACCAATCCATCACACGCGGCAGCAAAGCGTCCCAATAGGTGAAGGTATGCCCGCCATAGCCGTCTTCAAAGGACACGGGAACTTGCAACGTGTCTGCAAGTTCCTTGAACTCCGCGGAGGAACGATACAGATAGGCCTTGTCGTCTTTGGCGCAAAACAGGGCGATCCGCGGCAGCCTGCTTCCGCGCTCCACGCATCTGCGCAGCATGATGAAAAGGTCCTGGCTCTCCGGATCGATCTGCGGAGGATCTCCATAAATACCGGTGCATTGATTGCCGGAATTGGCGCTCCTTCCCAGGATGCGGTCTTCCGCGTGGAGAGACCCGGACAGGGAAATAGCGGCTCCATAGCGTTCTGGCCCGGTCAGCGCGCATTTCAGTGCGCCATAGCCGCCCATGGAATTGCCGCAGATATAGGTCCTTCGGGGGTCCCTCGTAATGGGGAGGACCGTCCGGAGATAGGCGGGCAGCTCCTGAAAAATATAGGTGAAGTAGGCCTGACCATAGCGCATGTCGGTATATGCGCTGTTGTACCCGCTGGGCAGGACCAGGGCAAGCCCCCGCTCCGATGCATAACGCGCAGCCGATGAGTTGTGGAGCCAGCCGAAGCAGTCATGGCCGAAGCCATGGAGCAGGTACAATACAGGGAATGGCTCCGGAATGCCTGCGCTGTGATCAAACTCCGGAAGGACCGCTACAACATTGGTCAGCATTTTCAGTTCCTTTGACATGTGATTGATATGAAAGTAAGCCATACCGCTCTCCCTATTCTTTTACGGCACCGATGACGATGCCCTTGATGAAATACTTCTGGACAAGGGGATAGACCACCATTACCGGCAGAATGCCGATCAGCGCGATCGCCATGCGGATGGACTGCCCCGGCAATGTGATCACCGTCTCATCCACCGCCTCGGTGTTGCTTCGCAGGAACTCGATATTTTTCATGATGCGCATCAGATAGTTCTGGATACCAAAGTACTCCGGGTCAGTTACATAGTACATGGCGTTGGTCCAGCTGTTCCAGTAGGCCAGCGCGGTAAACAATGCGACTGTGGAGATGACCGGGACCGCCAAGGGGCAGGCGATCTTGACAAAAATCTTGAACTCCGAGGCTCCGTCCAGCATCGCGGACTCATAGAGCGCGGGGGGGATGCTGTTACGGTAGTAGTTCCGGATCAGCAGCACATTGAACGCGCTCATCAACAGATTGGGTACGATCAGCGCGGCGTATGTATTCTGAATATGGAAAATTTTGGTCCACATGATGTACGCCGGGACGATCCCTCCATTGAACAGCATTGTAAAGTAGACAAAAAACGCCATCGCGTTCCGGTATTTAAAAGTAGATCGAGCCATGGGGTAGGCAATGGAGCAGGTGAGCAGCAGGCTGAGAAGGGTACCCGCTACGGTCGTCCCAATTGTCACCAGGTAGGCCCGCCCAACGCTGGAGAATTTCTGCGCCAGGTAACGATAGGCATCCAAGCTGAACTCCTTGGGGATCGGCGTATAGCCATAGGTGATCAGTGCGCTCTCCTTTGTGAAGGACCCCGCGATCAGTAGCAGCACCGGAAAAAGGGTGATGACTGTAAGGAGCCCCAGTATAACCGTTGCGGCGACAGTCAGCCCGCCGCTGCGTTTGTTTCGTTTTGCCGTCATATCTGCTCCCTCCTAAAACAGCGCGTTGTCCGGGTCGGCCTTGCGGACGATCCAGTTGACCAGTGAGATCAAAAGGAAGCCACAGATGGACTGGAAAAATCCCGCCGCCGATGACAGCGCGAAGTTCCCGTTGGTCATCAGCGCCCGGTACACATAGGTGTCAATGGTCTGCGTTACGCTCATCAGAGGCCCCGCACTCATGGGGATCTGATAGAAGAGACCGAAGTCCGAATAGAATATCCGCCCCACTGCCATCAGGACCATGGTGATGATGGTGGGCTTGAGCAATGGGAGCGTGATGGTGAATATCTGCTTGAGCCGGCTGGCGCCGTCCAATTCCGCCGCCTCGTAAAACTCTTTGTTAATCCCGGAAATACCGGCCAGATAAACGATGGCCGTATATCCAGTGTGCTTCCAGAGGTATGTAACAAGCAGAATCAGCGGCCAGTACTTTTTTTCCGCGTACCAGTCAAAGGTTTCCGCCCCGATAAGCGGCATGATGGACTTGTTGATGAATCCGTTGGAAGAATTGAGCAGTGCGTAAAACAGATACGCCGCAATGATCCAGGAGATCAGATGCGGAAACAGCAGGGCGGATTGAAAGAATTTGACGCGGACCGTTTCCACCAGTTCATACAGAAGGATGGCTACCGCCAGGGCCGCGATGGTGCCAATGATAATGAACGCCGCGTTATACAGCAGCGTATTTCTCGTAATGATCCACGCGTCATCTGAAACAAACAGGAACCGGAAGTTTTTCAGACCGCACCAGTCGCTGCCGAATATGCCCCGGTTGTATTTGTAATCCTTGAAGGCGATAAACAATCCCGCCATGGGGACGTAGTTGTTGATCAACAGGTATAAGATCCCCGGCAGCGCAATCAGAAGCATTTCAAATGTGTTCACGCGGGGCCGGGCCCTTTGCAATTTATTTTTTTTCATAGGCATTCCTCCTGGATAGGGCTGCCGGCACCGCCTTCAGAAAAGCGATGCCGGACAGCCGGGGTTCCCTATCGGACCTGGATATCGGGTGCTCAGTGGTTGCTGTCATACCACTCGGTCAACTGCTGCTGTTTGCAGTCCAGAACCTTTTGCAGTCCTGCCGCATACATGCGTGTATTCATCTCCTCCAGCGCGCTGTCAACGTCCAGCGACCCTGTCCAGAAGCCCTTTTTGTACTCCTGCCAGATGTTGCTGATGGCCAGATACTCCGCCTCGACCTCAGAGAAATCGAATACGAAGCCATAGAAGTAGGATGCGCTGGCGGCGTAGTTGTCCGCCTTGTTCTGCTGGAAATCCTCTTCGTTGAGCCCGCCCACCGTACGGTAAGCCAGCCATTTGCTGCCCCACATGTAATAGTTGATGTTATTGGTGTAGGGCACATCGGCAATGGACTCATAACCCTCAGGAGGAACAACAAAGCCCTCCTCGTTGCGCACATAATCGACGCCCTCTTCTCCATAACTGAGCAGGTTGTGGATATAGGGATCGGTGAAGGTCAGGTTCAGGAACTTGGCGGCAGCCTCCGGCGCCTTGGTGGCGGAGTTGATCAGCCAGCAGTCATAGTTATAACTCTGCATATAGCTGTCGCTGACCTTGGCGCTGCTGTAGGGATAGCCGTAGTTCACCGAGAAATTGGAGGCGATCTTGGGGTTTCCCAGTCCGGCGAACATAGAGAACAAGTTTCCGGAGGAGGCCAGCTCCGCGGTCGTGGCGGTGGAAGTGGCGGCGTCCTTGGTAAAGTATCCGTCCTGGTTCCATGTGCGCAGGAGCCCGGCCAGATCCTTGAACTCCTGCGTCTCAAAGGCATTGACGACCACAGGTTCATCCCCGAAGGCCACGCCGGAGAAGGGATTGGCCGCATCATTGCCCAGGGCATCCATCTGCTTGGTATTCTGGAGGTGGGCGCTGAACACGTTGTTCATCCGGTTAGGGTCGTTGATGACCATATCGGGATACGCCGCCTTGACTTGGGCATAAATATCGGTGAGATCAAATACAGACTGCACCTTACTGACGTCAATATGCAGGTCATCCACAATATCGGAGCGGTAGCACCATCCGGTAGGAACGTAGTTGGAGCCGACTGTATTCAGGCCATACACCCGTCCGTTGATCGTGGAGGTCATCAGCAGCCGGTCATACATGACGCCTACAGCGTCCTTGAGGTAAGTGTCCAGATAATCTGTGATGTCCAGCGCGCTCCCGTTCTTGATGTAGTCCTGCTGTGGATAGCCGTTCATCGCGCGGTAGATGTCCACCTGCTGGTCACTGGCCAGCATCAGATTAATCTGAGTGGAATAGTCACTCTGGGCAATCAGCAGGAGCTCCACCTCTGTGTTGATCTTTTCGATCGTGTAGTCATTGATGAGCTTCTGGATCCGCAGCAGGTCTTCTGTTTCCGGAATGTTATTGTTTGTCATGTAGGCAAATACAATTTTTTCCGGAGCGGCCGGCTTCGCGTCTCCGTCCGTTTTGTCTGTGGATGGATCGTCTGTCTGCGGCTGGTTCGAGACCGGAGTGTCCTTTTTTTCACTCTGGCAGCCAGCAAGCGCGAGCAGCATTGCCAGACAGAGCAGGATCGCCGTCAATCGTTTTTTCATCTTCGTTCTCCTCTCAAATTTTGATTTTGCGCCAGACGTTAAGATGCTTTGCGCCTTTTGCACATAAAGCATAGCATAATTCATTTGATTTTAGTTTAAAATATCAGATATTTTTATTTAGAAAATCCGGGAAGAAAACAGAATGCCTTGATATTTTGTCGGGATACAAGTATTCTATAATACAGGAAGGCGGAGAGATCCCCATATATGACTCCCTTGATCTGGAAAATCCGCCTGCCGGAAAGGAGAACATTGCATGCAAACGCTAAAGATCCTAGCTCCCTGCGGAATACTCGGATATGGATTCCCGGAAGCGTCCTTCGCCCGCGGCATGGCAATGGAGCCGGACGCGATCATTGTGGACGCAGGCAGCACCGACGCAGGCCCCCACAAGCTGGGAGCGGGCGTTGCAATTGTCAGCGATGCGGCCATGCGGCGGGACCTGGAGATCATCATTATCGCAGCGGCCTCTGCCGGTATTCCCGTATTGATCGGGTCTGCTGGCGGCTCCGGCGGACGCGTCCACGTGGAACACACCATTGCGATCGTCCGTCAGATCATTGCGGCCCGCCATTTACAGGATCTCCCCAGCGCAGCTGTCTGGGCGGATATCCCCAAGGATCTGATCCGCAGAAAGCAGAGGGAGGGGCGGATCGGACCGCTGGGACGTACCGTGCCGGAGCTGACGGAGGAGCGCCTGGACAAAACCGTTTCCGTCGTCGCGCAGATGGGCCATGAGCCCTTCGAGCGCGCTCTCCGGCAGGGGTACCGGCTGATCGTCGGCGGGCGTGCGTATGATCCGAGCCCCTTTGCCGCGTTCTGCGCGTACCGGGGGTTCCCGCTGGCTTATGGGTATCATATCGGTAAGATCCTGGAGTGCGCGGCGCTTTGCGCCGTACCTGGGACAACAAAAGACTGTATGCTGGGAACGGTCCGCGAGGATGGCTTCACCGTGGAGCCGCTGTCCGGCCAGCGCAGCTGTACGCCGCTTTCGGTTGCCGCCCATACCTTCTATGAGAAGGAGCACCCCTATCTTCTCCACGGCCCTGGAATCACGATGGACCTCCAGGACTGCCGGTTTACGCAGCTGGAGGGCGGGAAAGTCCTTGTCACGGGCAGCCGCCTCCTGCAAAGTGTTCCCTATACGGTGAAACTGGAGGGCGCTCTGCCAAAGGCCTACCGCACATTTGTGATAGCCGGCGTCCGGGACCCGCTGATGATCGCAGGACTGCCGCAGATCGAGAAGGAAGCGGAGGCACAGGTCCGCGCGTATTACCAGTCCATTTATCCGGATGGGGATTACCGGATCCATTTCTACCACTACGGCATGGACGCCGTTCTGGGCGCAGCCGAGCCGGAGAAGGGCCTGCCCCATGAGGTGGGCCTGCTGTTTGAAGTGATCGCGGCGTCCCAGGAGCAGGCAGACGCGGTCTGCGCGTCTCTGCGGTCGACTTTGCTGCACTATGGCTATGAGGGGAGAAGATCCACTGCCGGGAATCTGGCGTTCCCCTTTGCTCCCAGCGACGTGTCCTTCGGCCCGGTCTATGAGTTTTCCGTTTATCATCTGATGGCGCTGGAGGGACGGGAGCCGGTAGAGCTGTTCCCGGTTGAACCGATTTCGTGGAGGTGACATATGGCACAGGAAAGCTTGTACGATCTGGCGAAGGTCATCCGCTCCAAAAACAGCGGTCCCTTTCAAATCACATTAGACGTGCTCTTTGATGACGAGCAGTTGTATCATTATGTGAAGGACTGCGGCGTCATTACGCCTGACCGGGTCGCGTCTTTATATGGTTTCCCGCCGGAGCGCATTCAAAATATCGTTTTTTTTGATACCGCGCTGGGAATCAAGATCACCTTTGACCGGGAGATCTCCTCGGGCACCAGCGGCGACCGGGACGTCTACGGCGCTCAACAGCATATTCCGCTCGCCTCGCTCCGCGTCGATATGGACGCGTTCCGTCACCTGCATACATAGTGGAAACGTTGCCGCTGCGCAGCCAAAAAGATGAAAAATGTCCCGGAGAGCAGACGGCCCGCCGGGCGGAAAGGGAGCGCATGATGAAGATCTTGAATTTTGGTTCAGTCAATATCGACTACGTGTTCCATGTGGGGGAGATCGCCCGCCCCGGCCAAACGATCTCTTCGATGGCATCAGAACGGTATCCGGGCGGGAAGGGGTTCAATCAGAGCCTGGCTTTATCCAGGGCCGGCGCGGAAACCTTTCATGCCGGGACGATCGGACCGGACGGCTTGTGGCTGCGCCGGATGCTGGATGAGGCCGGCGTGGACTGTACCGCCCTCCGGACGGTTCCCGCCGGGACCGGCAGCGCGTTCATTCAGATCGACGCCGGCGGCCAGAATTGCATTGTCCTGAACGGCGGGGCGAACCATGAGAATACCAGGGCGTTTTGCGAGGAGACGCTGGAGCGTTTTTCTCCGGGGGATATCTTGCTGCTGCAAAATGAGATCAACGAGGTCGGCGGCCTCATTGATCTAGGCAGCCGGCAGGGGATGACGGTCGTCTTGAATCCATCGCCGATGAATCAGGATATTTTCTCCTATGATCTGTCCCGGATAGACTGGTTCATCATGAACGAGGACGAGGGACAACGGCTTACCGGCCAGGAGGACCCGGAGAATATCCTGACGCATATGACGAAAAAATATCCCCGCAGCAGTACAGTCCTGACGCTGGGAGAAGCGGGAGCCGCCGCTGTCTGCCAGGGGCGGATATTTGCGCAAAAGGCTTTTCCGGCCAAGGTGGTGGACACGACTGGGGCAGGCGATACGTTCACAGGGTTCTTCCTGGCCCGGCTGGCGGCGGGAGACGGCATCCCGGCCTGTCTGGAGACAGCCTCCCTGGCAGCGTCCATCGCCGTTTCCCGGATGGGCGCCGGGCCCTCCATTCCAACGTTGGAGGATGTTCGGGCAAGGCGCTGACCGCCGGTACGCTTTTCCGGCAGGCAAGCCAAGACGGATAGGAGGGTATTTGTATGAAGATCAAGGAGTTGCTGTCAAAATCCTATGTCCGCCGGGTAACACTGTTCCTTTCTGTTTTTATGCTTGCACAGCTCTTCATCACCTTTGGCATGTTTTATTCATTCCAGAGATCGACCGACCGGCAGAGAGATGAGCTCTCCAGCAATATGATCTCTACGCTGGACGACACGGTAGCCCGCTCCATCCGGCAGGCCGAGGCGGATCTGGAATCGCTGATGGCTGCCAATATTGACATCCGCATCCTTTCCGGGAACCGGGAGAACGCCCGCGTTACCGTTGCGAACAGTCTGTCCAACTTGCTGAATACGTTCATCGCGGCGACGCGGACCACGGATGCCTATATCATTTATAATCCCCAGAACGACATATTCCTGCTTTCCCGCAGCAGCCGGGTCGCCTATGGAGAGCTGGAGCCGCTCCGGCAGTTTGCCGAAGCATTGGCTCCCGCTTACAGCCAGATGGAGGGTGACTGGCATGTGGCCGATTTGAAAGGAACGCACTATTTGCTTCGCCTCTACCACTATTACGGCTGCTATTTCATTGCCGCGTTCCATATCAATACGTTCTTTTCCATCACATCCTATGATAAGCTGTTCCGGAGCGACGCATGCGCCGTCCTGTCCGGCGCCAATGCGGATATCCTGGCCGTGACCGGGGACTGTCCCCTGCCGGAATCTCTGACAGATCTGGCGGATCTACCCGGCGGATATTATGTCAATACCCGCGCCCTTTCTTACGGCGGTCTCCGGGCCAGCTACATTTGCCCGCAGAATCGCGGCGTCGATGCGGATATCCTGACCGCCTGTCTCGCGGCGGTCTGCCTCACAACGCTGATCCTGCTGGTTGCTTTTCTGTTCTATCTGCAGCAGGAAATATTTGCGCCGATCGGCGAGCTGTCAAAAACGACGAATGTCATCAAGCAGGGCGATTATACCCGCCGTGCTGAACTGGTCTGCCGCAGCCCGGAACTCCAGGAGCTGGCAGGATCCATCAATTCCATGATCGGTACGATCATCCATCAGCGCATTGCGTCCTATGAGGGCGCCATCAAGGAGAAAAATCTTGAGCTGAAATATCTGCAAATGCAGCTCAGGCCGCACCATTTTCTCAATACGCTGTCCACCATTTCCAGCCTGTCCTACCTGGGAGACAATGAGCGCATCAGGCGGTTTGTCGATCTCTATTCCAAAGATGCGCGGTATCTTTTTTCGGCTTCGCTGCAGCTGGTTCCGCTGGAGGAGGAGATCCGGCATATCCAGGACTATATCGACTGCCAGGCCATCCTTTATCCGGACTGTGTATTTTCCTTTATTGACATTCAGCCGGAGGTGGGATCCTGGCCCATTCCACAGATGGTCCTCCACGCTCTGGTTGAGAACATCTATAAACACGCTGTCTCTCTGGACAGCTTCGTGTCCTTTTTTATCCGCGCGTCGCACCAGACCGACCATCAGGAGGCGTTCCTGGAACTGGTCATAGAAGACGACGGGCAGGGCTTCCCGGAGGACGTGATCGCACAGGTGAACTGTTCGGATGCCCTTGAGACGTCTACGGCCACGCCGCGGATCGGGCTTATGAACGTCAGCCAGACCCTCTGCCTGTTCTATGACCGCCCCCATCTGATGGAGCTTCGCAACAAGGACGATCACGGGAGCATTATCCGTCTCAGGATCCCCCAAAGTCCACGGGAGGCGCCGGTCAGCTCCGCACGGGAGAGGAGGGATAAGGCTCATGCAGATCCTGATCGTTGACGATGACCTGCCTACGGTCGAGTGTATTCGCTCCTCTATTGATTGGGAGGAACTGGGGATCGATACAGTCCATACCGCTTACAGCAAAAGCGGTGCGCTGCGTGTTCTGGCGGAACACAAGATCGATATCGTGCTCTGCGACGTGGAGATGCCGCTGGGCTCCGGACTGGAGCTGCTGGCGGAGGTAAGGCAGATGGACTATGACTGTGAGTTTATATTTCTTACCTGTCACGACAGCTTTTCCTTCGCCTCCACAGCCCTGGAATATAAGGCGGCCTCCTATGTCCTCAAGCCTTTCAGCCCGGAAAGAGTGGTAGCTGCGCTGACAAAAGTCATTCAGGAACAGAGATCAGCCCGGAGCATGTATGAGAACAGCCGATATGGGGCATATTGGCTGCAAAACAGGACCGCCATTGAACGGGATTTCTGGAAGGACGTTCTTTCCCGCAAATTTTCCGCTGGTCAAGAGGATATTCTACGGGAAGCCGCCCAGCGCGGCATCGTCGTACGCAAGGAGGAGCCGTTGCTGCTGGCGCTGTTCAGCCTGCAATACGATACGCGTCCCCGCACGGAGGTCCGCTCCCGTGTGAAGTGGGCTGAGGATGCGGCGGCTTTTCTCCTGGCGGGCGCCCATGGGCAACTGGACGACTCCCGCATAGTCAGCCTCTGGTATGGCGAGCGCCTGCATATCTACTGTATCCGGCCTGCGGCAGACAGCAGGTTCCTGGATTTGCTGCAAGGTCTTCTCAAGCGGTGTAAGGATCATTTTTCGGTGGTCGTAAACGGCTACGCCACAAAAGACATCCTGATCGACCAGATGGCGCAGATACGGTCTGCGCTGGATAAGCTGGATTATAATAACGTGGGCAGTTTCGGACAGCTTCAGTTGCTCCGGGAAGATACGGCGGAACAGGCGGAAAAACGTTCTATTGACCTGTCCCGTTTTCAGGCCATCCTAGCCAGTGGAAATAAGCTGCGCATTCTCACCTATCTCCGGACACAGTTGGAAACAATGGCCCCGGAACGATCCCTGACACCCGGCACACTGTATGCTGCGCAGCAGGAAATCACCCAGGAAGTTTATTCCTATCTGCTCGGCAGAGGGCTGAAGGTTGAAATTCCCGCCGCGGAGGGAGAAACCTATACCGTTATATCCAACGCGTCAACTTCCATGTATAATATGCTGAAGTGGTTGAGCTTTTTTATCAATTACGCAGTGGACGCGGAGATGTCCCTGCGTGGGCAGAACGCCGTCGTTGAACAGGCAAAAGCTTATATCAACGCGCATTTTGCCGAAAAAATCACCCAAAACGAAATCGCGAAGGCTGTCTTCCTGACGCCGGACCATTTGTCAAAGGTGTTCAAAAAGGAAACCGGTACTTCACTGAATCAATATATCAACAACAAACGGCTCGTCCAAGCAAAAGAGCTTTTGGCCAATTCCGATATTGAGATCAATGAGGTCGCGCTCCGCTCCGGCTTCAGCAGCAGTTCCTATTTTATCACTTATTTCCGGAAATCTATTGGAATGACGCCGAAAGAATACCGGGAACAGTATGCGGGCGCGTAGCGGGCGGCCTGTGCATACCGCCTGGAATGATGCGGAGTTTGCCGCTTGGGCGAAGTCGGCCAAAGCAAAGAAACATAAGTGCGACGCGGAAAAGACGCCTGATACTTTGACACACGCCCCGACTATGCCAGAGAGCATATCCAAACATGCTCCGGCAGCGTCAATTCTTTTGCCAGTCTGAAGGATCACACGAAAAATCTCCTGCGCGGAGACAATTGACAAACGAAGCGGAGACCGTTTCAAGAACGGCTTCCGTCCCCCAGGACGGCCTTGCCGACCATGTGGGCATCGTGGAGAAAGTAGAAAACGGAATGGTCTACACCGTGGAGGGCAACTCCGGCGATAGCTGCCGGGAGAACCGCTATGCCATAGGCCATTATGAGATTTACGGGTACGGTACTCCCGCCTACTGAAAAGGCCAGCCGTCAGGATTGACGGCTGGTACATACTTGCATTGTGCAGATTGTGGCGCTATACTATCGTTAAGGAGCCTCTGATTTAATTATAGCAATCATCAAAAAACCTAACAATAATCAGAAGCGGCGAACCAATGGGAGCAGTCCAGAGGAGAAACACAAGAGAGGGCTTTCTGAATGGCAT
>JAAWQM010000061.1 GCA_022800525.1 Oscillospiraceae bacterium | reverse complement strand
CACCGGTACTTTGCAGGTGGCTGTGGTTGATGGCCTGAAGCCCGTTTCCGTGAAGACCCAGTATCCTACTGCGGCCAGCGGCAGACTGGTTATCGTTGAGGAGTTCACCAAGGGCGCCAAGGTCGGCAACCAGACGGCTGACGGCAAAGACATGTATTGGTGGAACTTCAAGATTACGGTTGACAAGACCCTGGTCGTTGGAAACAAGGTCAATGTCGGGATTCAGTTCAACACGGAAGAGGATAAGGCTGAAGTTCCCGTGGAGTTTGGTGCCCTGACCAGCAAAGACAATAGTATCGTTCAGGTTAAGGCAGGCAGCGTAGTTGACGGAAAAGTAGCTGACTATAACATTATTGTCAGCGGCGTGGACTATGCGATCCAGAGTGTGGTCGATACCCTGACCGACACGAATGAGACTACTGTCGGAATATCCTACAAAGCCTATGACGCAGCTGGTCTGGATATTACCAGTACATCTCAGGCCATTACAACCGTCCGCTGGCTGGAGCTCACCCTGCGGAGTGCTGCTGGCGAGGAAAAGACCATCCTCGTCTACCGCGAGGATACGCCCGTGAATTGGCCCACTACCCCGGAGCGTATCAGAGAGATCACCGTTGGAGACGGTATTTCTCTGAATAAGGATGTGGCTGATATGAAGAATTACACCATCGTCGATGGTGTAGTCAAAGTCGGTCAAGGAACTGACCCAGCAGTGAAAATGTACTTCACTGCTGATGGTAGAGGAACCTGGAAGGTTGCTTTAACTGCCTCCGGGGAAACAGTCTCTGAGGGGTATAGTACGGCGTATTATGAGGGCAGCAACGTAAGTGGTTTGATCATTGACGCCTACGACAACCTTACCATCACATTTACACCTGATGCTAACCCTGCGACCCTGACTTTGGTAGCTGACGAGAGTGTGACTGAAGAAAACACTAAACTCCCGACATACAGCACTATTGCGAATAACAAAAACTTCACGATTGAAGTGATCAACACCCACCGTCCCACAGTGGTATGCAGCGATGATACCAAAACTGTTACTATTACCGGGGGTGCCAAAGGCACCGCCATCGGAGAAGTTGACACCATCAAATACACTGTTAGTGTTGCGAATATGGGTACCGCAAGCGCGACGCTGACTTTGAGTGTCGCGCCGGTGGGTAATGTTGAAGATGAAATGGGGCCTGTTGAGGGTGGCGATCCCGGTAATGATCCCGCTACTAATGTAAGTTATCAAGTCGCTTACGAAGCTGCTGGCATTTCTGTTTCGGGTGAAGGGACTGTTGCAGATGTGACCGTTGACGGCGGAAAGTTGGTAAATTTCCTTACGAACCATAATGTGGCGGATGATCCCCTGTTCCAAACGCTCCGCATCAATGGCGGCACCGGCAATATGCTGGCGGCTGGCGCAACTTTCACCGCCCCCGAAAATGCGACTAAGGTGAAGATTTGCTATAACGGCTCTGCGACTGCCCCGACAGACTCCTGGACGGACGCAACAAAAAATACCGAAGGGCGCGATACATTTGATAACGATGGTGTCCATCTCTATATCGCAGTAACGACCGAAGGTAGAAATTCTACACAACAGGGTAGAGAAGGAGAACCCTCTGCAATTCTTACTGATATCAGTCCGACTTATGCGAATCGGACGAAATATGTCTGGCTGCAGTTCGAAGATAATTATGGCGCGCTGGGCGATCCCGTACTCTGCACCATCCGTTTGAGTTGGAAAAATGTGGTCTGACACTCTATAGTCCGGTCTCAATGTTCCTCTCAAGCAAATGCGGAAAGACCCCCAAGGGCTTCGGCCCTTGGGGGCCATTCTTTTGGATTTGTGTTATGTAACCTTATTTATAAGCATTGTTACTCTTACAAATGTGAAACCTGCTGAAGGTTCTACATCTGCGAGCCTGGAAACCGTGGATCTTGTGCTGACTGGCGGTACTGCAAAACCGGTATTTAATACAACTATTGCAAAGAATGGCGATGGGACTGTAAACATCACCTTCAGGTTCTGATTCCCCTTTTTCGCAAAAATTTACCCCCCAAGGGCATTCGCCCTTGGGGGGTTCCCCTGTTATTTGAAAGCGATGTACTCGTAGACTCTACCCGGTTCGTTCAGGTCGGGGTAGCTTGGGTTGGATTGGCTTTTGCCATAGACGCTGAACCCGGAAGCAGTCAACCCGCAGCGTGTAAACAGCGTTTTTCCGGCGGTCATGCCGCTGAACGCCATAGAGTCAACAGAAGCCGGGTCTACCGCCGCCGCCGCCCCTGAGATGATGAGAAAAGAGGGCTTGAACCCAAGGGCGATGGCTTGCTGGCTGCTTGTTCCAGTATACCTCCCGACAACATACGGTTTTTCGCTGGCCGCGCTCTGGGCGGCATTGGCGGTGGACTGCGCCGCATCTGCGGCAGACTTGGCGGAGCTGGCGGCAGTCCGGGCCGTGTCCGCAGCTGACCTGGCCGCTTGCGCGTCGGACTGCGCTGTGGATATGCCAGTGTCGATGTTGGCCATGGCCTTGTTGAAGTCGTCCATGCGGATGGGATCGGACCCGACCCACTGGGGCAGATGGTGATTTTGCGTGTAATTCATTGTGGTTCTCCTTTAAAAATGTAATTCGCAACGTTGACCGTTACACCTTGGTGTGTAACAAAGGAAAGTTGCACGGCCCCGTGCAACGTCAGATCCAATAAAAATATAATCCCTGGGGTTCGGGGACCGCGCCGCAGAAAATGGTTTTCCTGCCAAAATTTTATCCCCCACGGGGGCTTGCGGGCGGGGCTTTCGTGTGAGAATATAGGGGTGCCGGTAAAAAACAAAAAGGAGATCAAAATGAAAAGATTGACAACTCTGCTGCTGGCTCTGGCCATGCTGCTGGCCCTGGCCGCCTGCGGCGGCGCCCCCGCCCCCGCGCCGGATTCCGACAGCGCCGCTCAGCCCGCAACCCTGGTCTACGGCAGCGCGGACTATACCCGCATCAACCCCGCCATGGACGAGCACGGCGAGATCAACGTCCTGCTGTTCAACGGCCTCACGGCCCACGACGGGGATAACCAGATTGTGGCTGGCCTGGCCGAGACCTGGGAGTACGACGAGGGAACCTATACCTACACCTTCCGCCTCCGCCCGGACGTCAGATGGCACGACGGCGAGCCCTTCACAGCGGAGGACGTGAAGTTCACCATTGAGGCCATCATGGACCCGGAGAACGGCGCGGAAAACGCCCCCAACTACGAGGACGTGGAGGAGATTACAGTCATTGACGGGCGCACGGTGTCCTTCCGGCTCTCCGCTCCCAACGTCGCTTTCCTGGAGTATATGACCATGGCCATTCTGCCCAGGCACCTGCTGGAGGGCGAGGATATGCAGACCTCGGATTTCTTCCGCGCCCCTGTGGGGACCGGTCCCTATAAGCTGGAGAGCTGGGACGCCGGACAGTCCATCGTGCTGGTGAAGAACGAGGACTACTACCAGGGCTGTCCCAAAATCGACCGGATCATCTTCAAAATCACCGGCGACGACAACGCCCAGGCCATCCAGCTTGAGTCCGGCGAGCTTGACCTGGCCCTGCTGGACCCCAAGAACGCCCGGAACTTTGTTGACAGGGACGGCTTCACCTGCTATGATATGACCACTGCGGACTACCGCGGCATTCTCTTCAACTTCTGGAACGATTACTGGACGGAAAACCGGGACATCATCCCCGCAATCTGTTACGCCATCGACCGTCAGGCGATCATTGACGCCGTGCTTCTGGGCCAGGGTATGGCCGCCTACGGCCCCCTCCAGCGGAATATCTATAACAACGAGGCGGTGGAGCGGTACGACTACAACCCCGCCAGGGCGCGGGAGCTTCTGGAGGCGGCGGGCTGCGTCATAGGGCCGGACGGCTTCTATGAGCGCAATGGCGAGGAGATCGGGTTCGTCATCAGCGTCATGGCCGGGGAGCAGGACCGTATTGAAATCGCCCAGGCCGCCGCCCAGCAGCTCCGGGAGGTTGGCGTCAACTGTACGGTGGAGCTGCCCGCCCAGATGGACTGGGGCGGACAGATGGCGTGCCTCATCGGCTGGGGCAGCCCCTTCGACGCGGACGACCACACCTACAAGGTCTTTGGCACCGGCAAGGGGGCCAACTACTCCGGCTATTCCAACGCCCGGGTGGACGAGTACCTGACCCTGGCCCGCCAGTCCAGCGACCCGGCAGTCCGCAGGGAGTACTACGGCAAATTCCAGGAGGAGCTTGCCAGCGACCCCGCCTATGCCTTCATCTGCTACATTGACGCAAACTATGTAGCGAAATCCTCCATCCACGGGATCGCCGCCGGTACGGTCATGGGACACCACGGCGTCGGCATCTTCTGGAACGTCCACGAGTGGACCATTGAATAAGCGGCCCGGGAGGCGCGCGCCCCCTGCAGAGAGGTAGTTTATGTCAGAGCTGTTAGAAGTCAAAAATCTGTCCGTCAGCTTCTTCACGCCGGAGGGCGAGGTCCAGGCGGTGCGGGACGTCAGCTTTTCCCTGCGGGCCGGGGAGGTGCTGGCTGTTGTGGGGGAGTCCGGCTGCGGCAAGAGCGTCCTGTGCAAGAGCATCATGAAGCTGCTTCCGCCTGCGGCAAGGATCAAGTCCGGCAGCATCGCCGTCAACGGCGCGGACATCACCGCCTATCGCGAGCGGGACATGCGGAAGCTGCGGGGCAGGCTGTTCTCCATGGTGTTCCAGGACCCGATGACCTCCCTTGACCCCACCATGACCATCGGCGCGCAGATTGCCGAGGCGGTCCGGGTCCACAGGCCGGAAATTTCGAAGCCGGAGCTGCATACCTGCGTCGTGGAGCTGATGGCCCTGGTTGGCATTGAGCGCCCGGAGGAGCGGATGAAGCTGTATCCCCACAATTTTTCCGGCGGGATGCGCCAGCGCAGCGTCATGGCGGCCGCCCTGGCCGGCAGCCCAAGCATCCTGTTTGCCGACGAGCCGACGACAGCTCTGGACGTCACGATTCAGGCGCAGATTCTGGACCTGCTGCGGGATATCCAGCAAAAGCTGGGTACAGCCACCGTGTTCGTCACCCACGATCTGGGGGTGGTCGCGCGGGTGGCCGACCGGGTGGCCGTCATGTACGCCGGAAAGATTGTGGAGACCGGCACGGCGGAGGAAATCTTCTATGACCCCCGCCACCCCTACACCTGGGGCCTGCTGCGGGCGCTGCCCGCCCTGTCCAGGGGCCGGGAAACCCTGTATACCATTCCCGGTATGCCGCCCACGCTGCTGGACCCGCCCCGGGGCGACGCCTTCGCCTGCCGCAACGAGTACGCCCTGGCCATTGACTACGAGGAGGAGCCGCCCATGTTCCGCGTCACGGACACCCATTACGCGGCCACCTGGCTCCTGGACGAACGGGCCCCAAAAATCACGCCGCCGGTGGGAGGTGGGACGGATGCCTGACGAAATTCTGCTGGACGTCCAGCGTCTGACCCACGTGTTCCCCCTGACGAAGAAAACCGCCGTCAAGGCTGTGGACGACGTGTCCTTCCAGCTCCGCCGGGGTGAAATTTTCGGGCTGGTGGGAGAATCCGGGTCCGGAAAATCCACCGTCGCGCGCTGCGTCATGAACATCTGCAAGCCCCGCAGCGGACATATTTTCTACCAGGGGATCGACACCTGCGACCCCGCCGCCTTCCGGGCCAACCGGCGGATGCTCCAGAGAACCCGCCAGCTCATCTTCCAGGACTCCGGCTCCAGCCTGAACCAGCGCATGAAGGTCTGCGACATCATTGCGGAGCCGATGAAGCTCCAGCGGATTACTCCGCCCAGAGGCTCCTACCGCGCCGAGGCCATGTTCCAGATGCACTATGTGGGCCTGGACGCGGGGTATCTGGATAAATACCCCACAAGTCTTTCCGGCGGGCAGCGGCAGCGGGTTGCCATCGCCCGCGCCCTGGCGATGGAACCGGCCCTGCTGGTGGCGGATGAGCCGGTCTCCTCCCTGGACGTGTCCATCCAGGCCCAGATCGTCAATCTCTTCAAGCACCTGCAGAAGGAGCACGGCTTTACCTTCCTGTTCATAGCCCACGATCTGGCGATGGTGGAATTCCTCTGTGACCGGGTGGGCGTCATGTACCGCGGCAGGCTGGTGGAAGCCGCCCCCACCGTGGAGCTGTTCGCCAACCCGCTCCACGGCTACACCCAGGCCCTCCTGTCCGCCATCCCCATCCCTGACCCCAGGCGGGAACGGGCGCGAAGGCTGGCCGGATTCCACGGAGGAGAGCTCCCCGCAGGCGGAGAGCTGACGGAGGTCCGGCCCGGCCACTACGTGCTGCGGGAAGGAGGGAGCGCCCGATGACCAGCCGCCTTGTTTACTGCGGGAAAAAAGTCCTGCTGTTTTTCCTCAGCGTATTTCTGCTGTCGGCGGTGACGTTTTACGTCTCCCGGCTGGCCCCCGGCGACCCGCTGGTTTCCTATTACGGCGACCGGGTGGAGAAAATGACGCCTGCCGAGCGGGAGTGGGCGGAGGAGAAGCTGGGGCTCAGCGATCCCATCTCCGTCCAGTATGTCCGCTGGCTGGGAAATGCCCTCCGGGGGGATTTCGGCATCTCCTACAAGTATAAAATGGATGTGGCGGAGGTCATCGGCAGCCGCGCAGGCAACACCCTGCTGCTGGGCGGCGTTGGCTTCGTCCTGATTTTCGTTGGCTCGCTGCTGCTGGGCGCACTGTGCGCCTGGTTCGAGGACAGGCCGCTGGACCGGATCATCTGTAAGATCGGTACAGTCTCCAGCTGCATTCCGGAATTCTGGCTGTCCCTGGTGCTGATTCTGATTTTTTCCGTCACCCTGCGCTGGCTGCCCAGCTCCGGGGCCTACTCCACCGGCGGGAGCAGCGGCGTCATGGACCGGATCGTCCATCTGATCCTCCCCATGTCCGTGGTGGTGCTCAGCCACCTGTGGTACTACGCCTACCTGATCCGCAACCGCGTCCTGGAGGAGGTCCGGGCGGACTACGTGCTGCTGGCGAAGTCCAAGGGCCTCTCCAGACGGAGCGTCCTGTTCCGTCACTGCCTGCGCAACGCCATCCCGGCCTATCTGAGCCTCATGGCAATCTCCGTACCCCATGTGCTGGGCGGGACCTATATTGTGGAAGCGGTGTTCTCCTATCCCGGCCTGGGCACCCTCTCCTATGAGAGCGCCCGCTACCAGGACTACAACCTGCTGATGCTGCTGTGCGTCCTGTCCGGCGCGGTGGTCATCCTGTGCAGCATCATCGCGCAGGCCGTCAATGAGCGGATCGATCCCCGGATGCGCTCCGGTGAATCCATAGAAGCCCCGGAGGTGACAGATCTGTGAACGAACGCTTTGAGCTTGTGGGCATCCGCCCGCAGCCGGTCCTCATCCTGCCGGACAAAGCGGGGCGGCATCAGGGCAGGCCCGTTTTCTCCATGGCTGTCCTGGCTGTGATTGTCCTGGGCTGTCTGTTCTGCGAGCTGGTGATAACCAGGGATCCGGCCTATATGGACCTTCAGAACAGCGCGGCGGCTCCCTGCAGGGAATTCCTCTTCGGCACGGACTCCATGGGCCGGGACATTTTCTCCATGATCTGGTACGGCGGACGGGTCTCCCTTCTGATCGGCGTCCTGTCCACGCTGATTTCCACCGCCATTGCCATCGTCTTCGGCGCGGCCAGCGGATGCGCCCCGGCGTGGCTGGACGGACTGATGATGCGCCTGACGGAGATCCTCCTCAGCGTCCCCGGCCTGCTGGTGGTCGTCCTGCTCCAGGCGGTCCTGGGCAAGGCCAATGTGCTCACCCTCTCCCTGGTCATCGGCATCACCAGCTGGACCAGCATTGCGAAGATCGTCCGCACCGAGGTCCGGCAGCTGCGGAGCAGTGAATACGTCGTCGCGTCAAAGTGCATGGGCGGAGGCTTTTTCCACATCCTCTGGACCCACCTGGCGCCGAATTTCGTCTCGTCCATCATGTTCATGGTGGTCATGAATGTCCGCAGCGCCATTGCGGCGGAGTCCACCCTCAGCTTTATGGGGATCGGCCTGCCGCTGGACATCATCTCCTGGGGCAGTATGCTCTCCCTGGCGGAGAGGGCGCTGCTGACGGGGGCGTGGTGGATGATTGTGATTCCCGGCGCGTTCCTGGTGGTGACGCTGCTGTGCATCACCAGCCTGGGGAACGATCTGCGAAAGAATATCAACAGAAAACAGAGCAGCCTGTAAACAAACGCAAAAAGGCCGAAAACCGCTCTCTATGACAAAAAGGGGCGCGTCCGCATGGTGCGGGCGCGCCCTTTTCGCATATGAAAACAGGGGCTCAGATCATCTGCGCCTCAATCTTGGCCTCCAGCTTCCGCAGCCGCTCCAGGTTCTCCTTGCCCACGCAGCCTACCAGCAGATACTTCTTGTTGAACCGGTCGTGGATGAAGTGGTAGAGCAGGTGGAAATCCTTGATGAGGCCGGTGTTGCTGACATGGATGCGGGGGCCGGTGCAGGGGTGGGTCTGGCCGCCGATGGAGATGTGCTTCTCATCCACATAAGCCACCGGCAGCTTCTGGTCGATCAGGCCGTAGACCTTTTCCTCCAGCTCCTTGATGTCAAACCCCGGCTCGTGGTCGTCGGGGAAGGTGATTACGAAGCCGTGCTTCACGTCGCCATGGTCGCAGCGGTCCAGCTCCTCCGGCGGCATACAGAATTCGCACAGGTCCTCCGCTGTGTGGGACATCAGGCGGAAGGGCAGGGACTTGTAGACAATCTCACAGACCTCCTTGGGCTTGGGCCCGAAGATGGTGGGACGGGTGATGAGGATTTCCTCGCCCACGCCGATCAGCAGGTCCGCCTTGACCTGGAGCAGGGGGTAGACCAGGTCGAAATGCTCCACAATCACCCGCTTGCCCCGGTGGAGGGCCTGGGTGATGGCTTCCGCCAGGACGCTCATCTGGGTGAACCCGTTTTCAAAGCGGATGTCCAGATGGTAGGTGTGGGGGGAGAAGAAGCCGCGCTCCTCGTCCTGCTCCAGGATCGGCAGGGGCCGGACGTTGACGCCGTCGTCGTCGTTGGTCAAGTCCAGGCCGGGGAACATCCCCTGAATCAGGGCGCTCTTGCCGGAGCCTGCCTCTCCGATGAAGCCGATGAGCCGGTCGGAGGGGGAGAGGTAGAGCTGTGCGAGCTGGGTGCCCAGGGCGTACATACGCTTCCGGCCCCGGGGAGCGAAATAGGTACTGATGATATGGCTGGACTGCATGGGAACGTCCTCCTTATTTATGTTCTGGGCCTCAGTATACCATATTTTCCGCCCGATGGGAAGGGCTTGTTTGGCTAATTTGACGATAAATTTTTACGGGATGCACGTTTCTGTGCAACAAACGCCCCTTTCCGTGGGAAACTATGGATCACCTGCAGAAAAGGGGGCTTTTTTATGAAAATCGCAGCGGCGGACCTCTCCGCGTTCTGCGCCTGGCTCCGCTCCGGAGAGAAGAGCAGGGCTACCATTGAAAAATACCGCCGGGAGGCCGCCCGGTTCGCCGCGTGGCTGGACGGCAGGGACGCCGGCAGGGAGCTGGCCTGCGGCTATAAGGAGGCGCTGGCCGGGGAGCGGACCCCGGCGGGGGTCAACGGCGCGGTGGCCGCGCTGAACTGCCTGTTTGAGTTTCTGGGGATGCCGGCGTGCAGGCTGAAGGCCGTGAAGGTCCAGCGGAGGATATTCCGGGACGAGGAGAAGGAGCTGACCCAGGCGGAGTACCGCCGTCTGCTGGAGGCGGCGAAGGGGAAACGGAACGAGCGGCTGCTGCTGGTGATGGAGACCATCTGCGCCAGCGGAATACGGGTTTCGGAGCTGCGGTTTTTCACCGTGGAGGCCGTGCGGACGGGGCGGGTGGAGGTCACCAACAAGGGCAAGACCCGGACGGTGTTTTTGCCGGGGAAGCTGCAAAAGGTGCTGCTGAAATACGCCAGGAGCCGCCGGATTGACGCCGGGCCGGTGTTCATCACCCGGAGCGGCAGGCCCCTGGACCGCAGCAACATCTGGCATGAGATGAAGGCGCTGTGCAAGGCCGCCCGGGTGGCGGAGGGCAAGGTGTTTCCCCATAACCTGCGGCATCTGTTCGCCCGGACGTTCTATGGGCTGGAGAAGGACATCGTCCGGCTGGCGGATATTCTGGGGCACTCCAGTGTGAACACGACCCGGATCTATACGATGGAATCCGGGGAGACGCACAGGCGGCAGCTGGAGAAGATGCGGCTGGTGATATAAGAAAGCCGCCCGCCGGAGCGGGCAGCCTTTTACCGGGCCTTTTTGAGCTCTTCAACCTCCGCAAAAAGAAAACCACGGAATTGTCATTCCGTGGTGCCCAATTATATTACATAGGTTTATTATACCATTTTGGCTGATAAATTTCAATGGTAAATTGAAATATGAACAGCACAAATTAGCCAACAGAAATTAACAAATTTTTGCTGGCTGATGGTTGCATGTTTTCGTGCAACACCTAATTCAAAAAAATTGCTAAACCCAAGTATATGGGTTTGGCATACCACGGAATGACAATTCCGTGGTAAAGGGAGACGATTCAATGTGGATGAGAATGCTGGAGTTTGCCCCTGAAGAAGAGGCCGCTGCGTGCGAATATTTCAACAAAGGGCTTTTCCCCAAATGCCGCGGCAAAAATGATCCGTATACTTGCTTCGCCTGCTTCTTTCTGAAAGCGAACCAGTACCGTTCAGACACATGGAAATGCTTCATCAGCTCCTTCGCAATCATGATCGCAGCGTACGCCGCCTCCGCTTTTCTGGGCGGCAATGCCCTGCCAGGCCCCGTGCGCATTGCGGCCGTGGCGGCGGCGGGAGCGGTTCCCTTTGGCTGGAAGGCCGTGCAGCGCATTCTGCCGCAGAAGCTTCTGGAGCTGCCGGGCGCCGGGCGGGCCGTCTGCTTTTTCGTGGAGCTTGTCCTGAGCGCACTGACCGGCTGGGCCGCCGCAGTGGTCAGGGTGTATCGGACATTCCGGATTTACAGAACGCTCAACAAGATACATGCCGCTGCGCAAATCAAATAAGACAGCCGTTTTGCACGGGCTCTGGAGGCGCTGCTTCCAGGGCCCGAAACTTTACTGCCTTTTCAGGACGCCGGCGCGCAGAAAAACAGATTGCAAAACCTCGCCGCCTGCGATATAATGTCCTCACAAGACCCCAGCAAATAAAAAGGAGGCAGAAGTATGGCAGAGATCATATGCCCGGCGTCCGCCGGGACGCTGGAATCCAGCGACGTCTATGTAGAGATCGAGCCCTGCGCCCAGGGCATCGAGATCAGCCTGGAGTCCGTGGTGAAGGCCCAGTTCGGGGAGGCCATCGAGTCCGCCGTCCGCGAGACCCTGGCGGCCTGCGGCGTGGAGCGGGCAAAGCTTACCATATCCGACCGGGGCGCCCTGGACTGCGTACTGCGGGCCAGGGTGGAGACCGCCGTCGCCAGGGGAAGGGGGCAGGATTGATGCGCCGTTCCATGCTGTTTTTGCCGGGCAATACGCCCAACATGCTCATCAACGGAGCCTGCCTGGGGGCGGACGCCGTGATTCTGGACCTGGAGGACGCGGTGGCCCCTGCGGAAAAGGACGCCGCCCGGATTCTGGCGCGTAATACAATTAAATACATGGACTTCCGCGGCTGTGAGGTCATCGTGCGGATCAACTCCATTGATACGGCCTTCTGGCGGGCGGACATCGACGAGATCCTTCCCCAGAAGCCCGATCTGATTCTGCTGCCCAAGACCAACCGCGCCCAGGACGTGCTGGAGGCGGACGCATACATCACGGAAGTGGAGGAGCGGCTGGGCTTTGAGAGGAACACCGTCCGGCTGATGCCCCTGATTGAGACGGCAATGGGCGTGGAGAACGCCTACTCCATCGCCTCCGCCAGCGGGCGGGTGGCCGCGCTGTTCCTGGGCGCGGAGGACCTGACCGCCGACCTGCGCTGCAAGCGCACCAAGGAGGGCCGCGAGATCGAGTATGCCCGCACCCGCCTTGTGACGGCGGCCCGGGCGGCCAACGTGGATGTATACGACACCCCGTTCACCGACGTCAACGACGACGAGGGCATCCGGGTGGACGCGGCTCTGGCAAAGGCGCTGGGCTTTACCGGCAAGGCGTCCATCTCGCCCCGCCACGTGGAGGTCATCAACGAGGTATTCAGCCCCACGGAGAAGGAAATTGACTATGCCTACGAGGTGATGGACGCCATCCGCCGGGCCAAGGCCCAGGGCAAGGGCGCCGTCGCCCTGTACGGGAAAATGATCGACGCGCCCATTGTGGCGCGGGCGGAACAGACCATCGCCATGGCCAGGGAAATGGGCCTGGGAAGGGAGGAGCAGGAATGAGCAAGCTGGTATCATCCATCCGGGAGGCTGTTCAGCTCTCCGGCCTGAAGGACGGCATGACCGTCTCCTTCCACCACCACCTGCGCAACGGCGACTATGTGCTGAACATGGTCATGGAGCAGATCGCGGACCTGGGCATCAAGGACCTGACGGTCAACGCCAGCTCCCTCTTTGACACCCACCAGCCCCTGGCGGACCACATCCGCAGCCACGTGGTGACAGGCATCCAGACCGACTACATGGCCGCCGGGCTGGGCCGGGAGATTTCCCACGGGCTGCTGGAGAAGCCGGTCCAGTTCCGCACCCACGGCGGCCGTCCCAGCGACATCGCCAATGGGAATACGCCCATTGACGTGGCGTTCATCGCCGCGCCCAGCGCGGACCCCATGGGCAACTGCACCGGGAAAGTGGGGAAATCCGCCTGCGGCAGCCTTGGCTACGCCATTCCTGACGCGATGTACGCCAAAAAGGTGATCGTCATCACGGACAACCTGGTTCCCTATCCCCTGCCGGGCTGGTCCATCCCGGAAATTTACGTGGATTACGTGGTGTCCGTAGACGCCATCGGCGACCCCAAGGGCATCGTCTCCGGCACCACCCGGATCACCAGAGACCCGGTGGGACTGGTGATGGCCTCCTACGCGGCGAAGGTGATCGAGCATTCCGGCCTTCTGAAGGACGGCTTCTCCTTCCAGACCGGCGCGGGCGGCGCGTCCCTGGCGGCGGCCAGCTTCCTCAAGGACATCATGTTGGCAAAGGGCGTCCAGGGCAGCTTCGGCCTGGGCGGCATCACCGGATATATGGTGGACATGCTGCGGGCCGGGTGTTTCCAGTCCCTGCTGGACGTGCAGTGCTTTGACCTGAAGGCGGTGGAGTCCCTGCGGGACGACCCGCGCCACCAGGAGATTTCCGCCCTCCACTACGCCAGCCCCGCCCAGCGCAGCGCGGTGGTGGACAGCCTGGACGTGGTGATTCTTGGCGCTACGGAGATCGACGCGGACTTCAACGTCAACGTCCACACGGACTCCAACGGCAGCATCATGGGCGGCTCCGGCGGCCACAGCGACACGGCGGCGGGAGCAAAGCTGTCCATGATTATCGCCCCCATGTTCCGGGCGAGGCTGCCCATTGTCACTGACCATGTGACCTGCGTCTCCACCCCCGGCAAGGACATCGACGTACTGGTCACCCAGGGCGGCATTGCTGTGAATCCGAAGCAGGCCGAACTGCGCCAGCGTCTGGCGGACGCCGGACTGCCGGTCATTGACATCCAAGAGCTGAAGGAAAAGACGGAACGCATCACCGGTACGCCCAAGCCGCTGCCCAAGGGCGGGCGTGTCGTGGCGGAGGTCATCTCCCGCGATGGCGGCGTACTGGATCAAATCTATGCGAAAGCAGAATAAAGGAGGACGGCACATGAGAGAGATCAGCGCACAGCAGATCACGGAAGTGGTCAAGCGCCTGTGCATCGAGGCCAACTGCCACCTGCCCCAGGATATGAAGGACCGCATTGAGTCCTGCCGCGCCCAGGAGACCTGGGGAGCGGCCAAGGAAATCCTGGACCGCATCGTGGAGAACTACAACATCGCGGACGGGCACGACCGTCCCATCTGTCAGGATACCGGCATGGCCTGCGTGTTCCTGAAGGTGGGGCAGGAGGTCCATGTGGACGGCAGCATTGCGGACGCTGTCAACGAGGGCGTCCGCCAGGGCTACGCCGAGGGCTTCCTCCGCAAGTCCGTGGTCCGGGACCCTCTGGACCGGGTGAACACCAAAGACAACACCCCCGCCATGATCTACTACGACCTGGTTCCCGGCGATCAACTGGAGATCACCGTGGCCCCCAAGGGCTTCGGCAGTGAGAACATGAGTCAGATCAAGATGCTCAAGCCCTCCGACGGCCTCCAGGGCGTCAAGGACTTCATCCTCAAGGTGGTGGAGGACGCTGGTCCCAACCCCTGCCCGCCCATCGTGGTAGGCGTAGGCGTGGGCGGCACCTTTGACAAGGCCGCCTATCTGGCGAAAAAGGCCCTCATGCGGTCCATAGACCAGCGCAATCCCAATCCCTTCTACGCCAGCCTGGAGGAGGAGATGCTGGAGGCGGTGAACCGCCTGGGCATCGGGCCCCAGGGCTTCGGCGGCAGGACCACCGCCCTGGCGGTGAATATCGAGCAGTGCCCCACCCATATCGCGGGCCTGCCGGTGGCGGTGAACATCAACTGCCACGTGACGAGACATAAGACGGAGGTGCTTTGATATGCCGGTTTCCATTACCATGCCCCTGACCCGGGAACAGGCCCGGAAGCTGCGGGCCGGGGACAGCTGCCTGCTCTCCGGCGTGATCTACACCGCCCGCGACGCCGCCCATAAGCGCCTGTGCGAGCTGGCGGAGCAGGGCAAGGAGCTGCCCATCGACCCCAAGGACTGCACCATCTATTATGTCGGCCCCACTCCGGCCCGCCCCGGCGAGGCCATCGGCTCCGCCGGCCCCACCACCTCCTACCGCATGGACGCCTACAGCCCGCTGATGATCTCCCTGGGCGAGACGGGCATGATCGGC
>JAAWQM010000007.1 GCA_022800525.1 Oscillospiraceae bacterium | reverse complement strand
GGCGGTGAACTTGTACGCGCCGTGGCTGGTGCCGATGGCGATGGCCAGGGAGTCGCAGCCGGTCTTGTTGACGAACTCCTCAACCTCCTCGGGACGGGTATAGGAGGAATCCTCAGCGGAGACCTGGACCTCGTCCTCCACACCTGCCAGGCTGCCCAGCTCGGCCTCGACGACCACGCCGTGATCGTGGGCGTACTCGACGACCTTCTTGGTGATCTCGATATTCTCAGCAAAGGGCTTGCTGGAAGCGTCGATCATGACGGAGGTGAAGCCGCCGTCAATACAGCTCTTGCAGGTCTCAAAGCTGTCGCCGTGATCCAGGTGCAGGCAGATGGGCAGGCCAGTCTCAATAATAGCAGCCTCCACCAGCTTGACCAGATAGGTGTGGTTGGCATAGGCGCGGGCGCCCTTGGAGACCTGAAGAATCAGAGGGGCGCTGACTTCCTTGGCGGCCTCAGTGATCCCCTGGACGATCTCCATGTTGTTGACGTTGAAGGCGCCGATAGCGTAGCCGCCGCTGTAAGCCTTCTTGAACATTTCTGTAGTAGTTACGAGGGGCATGATAGTAGTCCTCCTTATGGTGAAGTTAATTCCATTTTACCACACTTTTCCCGGATTGCAACAGAAAAGTGGTGAAAAATTGGAGGGCGGTCCCGCAGAGGTTTTGTGTAATTTTAGGAAAATATCTGAAATACGCCGCCAGTCCGGAAAAATCAGTTTACAAACAGGGGAAATCTTGGTATAATAATGAGAAGTGTGGAAGCAAGCTCCACGAAAAGTTCTTTATAGATCTGTTTTCTTCCCGAAAACAGACGATATCAACTTTGGAGGTAATCATCTTATGTTAAAAGGCGCATGCATCATCGGCCAGTCCGGCGGTCCCACTTCCGTCATCAACGCCAGCGCTTACGGCGTGATCCGCACCGCTCTGGACAGCGAGGCCATCACCAAGGTCTACGGCGCGGAGCACGGTATCAAGGGCGTGCTCAACGACCGTCTGATTGACATGTCCCAGGAGGACGCCAGCGAGCTGGAGAACCTGCTCTACACCCCCTCCTCCGCTTTGGGCTCCTGCCGGTACAAGATCGCCGACCCCGACGCGGACGACACCGATTATAAGCGCATCCTGGAGATCTTCAAGAAATACGACGTGCGTTACTTCTTCTACAATGGCGGCAACGACTCCATGGACACCTGCAACAAGATCAGCAAATATATGCAGAAGGTTGGCTATGAGTGCCGCGTCATGGGCGTTCCCAAGACCATCGACAACGATCTCTTTGGAACCGACCACTGCCCCGGCTTCGCCTCTGCCGCCAAGTATATCGCTACCAGCTGCATGGAAGTCTATCACGACGCCCGCGTGTATGACACCGGCATGATCTGTGTTATCGAAATTATGGGCCGTCACGCCGGCTGGCTGACCGCCGCCGCAGGTCTGGCTTCCGCTATGGGCGCGGGACCCGATCTGATCTATCTGCCCGAGACCGATTTCAGCATGGACAAGTTCATTTCCGAGGTGAAGCAGGTCTACGCTGAGAAGGGCAACTGCATGGTGGCTGTGTCCGAGGGCATCCACTACGCCGACGGTTCCTTCGTCTCTGAGGCCAAGACCTCCGCGACTGACGGCTTCGGCCACGCACAGCTGGGCGGTCTGGCCGCGATGCTGGCGGAGATTGTGAAGAAGGAGACCGGCGCGAAGGTGCGCGGCATCGAGTTGAGCCTGCTCCAGCGCTGCGGTGCGCATCTGGCCTCCCAGACGGATATCGACGAGTCCTTCATGGCCGGTAAAGCCGCCGTAGAGAACGCCATCGCCGGATTGACGGACAGGATGGTAGGTTTTGAGCGGTTGTATGAGGACGGCAAGTATGTCTGTAAGACCAAGCTGTTCAACCTGACCGATGTGGCCAATACCGAGAAGAAAGTCCCCATCGAGTGGATCAACGCTGAGCACAACGGCGTCACACAGGCGTTCGTGGACTATGCCCTTCCCCTCATCCAGGGTGAGACCAAGATGAAGAAGGAGAACGGTCTTCCCCGCTTCGCCAAGCTGAAGAAGGTTATCGCAAAGTAAGTCGGGTCCAGGGGACACGGTCCCCTGGTGGAGTCCAGAGGCAAAGCCTCTGGTGGGTTTGGGCGAAGCCCAGCCTGTCACCGTCCAGAAGAGACAGCCTGTCCCCTTCCCGGGGGACAGGCTGTCTCTTTACCATCACAGAATTAAACAAAACTTTAGCTTTGTTCAATCTTCCACCATAGGGGATTCCACTTCGCTCCGTATCCATTCGTTCAGCTCTGGCACACTGTAGAAAGCCGAGACAGTCTCGCGGGATGCCTCCAGGATTATGAGTACATTGTCGCTTTGACTGCTGGCAATCAGGTACAGCGTGGAGCCGTCCGCCATAGAGAGTTCCCATTGCCCGGCGTTATAGTCATCCACACCATGGCCATCACAGGCAGCGGAATAGCTCTCCCAGGTATAGAACCGGCTCCCCCGCTCCGCTCCCTTCAGCAAGTCCACAAGCGCGGACTGATCTCCGTTAAATGCCAGGATGTCCGCCTCCGTCAGATCTTGCAGCAGGTCCGCCAGCGGCGACCAGGCATCGTCCGGGTGGTCCCCGCAATACGTACCGTAATTTTGCAGGACCTCCAACAGGGACAGACCGTCTTCCCTCCAATCATCCAGCCAGTACAGATCGTCGTACAGACGGCCATGGCTATCGAAGGTCCCCTGCAAATACAGGTTCGTGTTCACCAACTGGGTACTGCCGGCCAGCAGAGCATTTATCTCTTCCATAAAGGCCGCGATTTCCTCGGGGTCAAATACGGAGTCTTCATGAAACTTGACATCAAACGTCACGGCATTCTCCTGAACAACCACTTCCCTGCCGCCATCCAGATAGAACAGCCGGTATTCATAAGTTCCCATTCCGTGCCAGAACTCGGGAACATACAGCAGCAGATAATCTTCCCCATCCATCTGATAGAGGAATACCGCATTACAGCCCGGAAGCGAGGGCTGGCCTTCGGTTTCCCAGGCGCCACCGCCGCTGAGATCGCATTCCAGCGTCCACATCGTGCCGTCATATGAGAAGCCCAGGGGATCCTGACTGGTGCGAAGGACCATCTTATCCGGTCTGCCGTCATGATCCAGATCGACGGTAACTGGCAGGTCCGCCGCCTGACCGCCGGACTCCTCCAGCGCCTTGTCCTGGTAGAGTATCAGATTTTCCAGCAGAGTCCTGTTCTCGTCCCGTACATCATCCATCCACCACACGCTGTCGTACAGCCGCCCCTCCTTCTCGAAGGTCCCCAGCAGGTTCTCGTCCGTATTCAAGAGCTGTTCGCTGCTCTCCAGCAGTGCGTTGATCTCTTCCATAAACGTGTTAATCGCCCGGGGATTATATTGGTGCCGGGCCACATAATCGGGATCAAAAATGAGGTCAAATTCCACGGAGTTTTCCTGCACAACCACTTCCTCGCCGCTGGCCGTCAGATAGAACAGCTTGTAGCTGTAATCACAGCTTCCGCCGCCCATCCATGGCGTATATTGGAGCAGGTAGTCCTCCCCGTCCATCCGGCACAGGAAAAAGGCTGTCCAGCCTACATGTGGCGTAAGCGCCTCCCCCGTCCAGGCAGGGACTGACATATCAGAGGCTGTAAACCTCAGCTCCCAGCGGCTTGTGTGCTCTCCCTCCCGGAATTCCAGGATCTCCAGCGTATCCGGCTGGCCGTCGTGGTCCAAGTCGGCCTGGATGCCCTGCGGCGTTTTTTCCGCCGGGTCAGTCACCGTCTCAGGATCGGGCGTCTCCGTCGCCTGTCCGAAGGCGACGACAGACGACAGCACGAGCACGGCGACCACGACGATCATCGCGCTGACCAGCCGCTTTGGCCGGCAGGCGATGCGCTGGATGCGCTCCTTCAGGCTGCGCTTCCCTCCGGTCATGGTGGTAGCAAAGCTGAGCAGGTCTCCCGGCCTGCCTTTTGCCGTCACCAAGGCAAGCAGGGTCTCGCCGTAGGCTGCGCTCACCGTCGCCCAACCGTTCCAGCGCGCCCTCGTCACAGGCCAGTTCCCCATCCCTGCGGCTGCATACCACCGCAAGCCACACCAGCGGATTCCACCAATGAACCGCCAGCGCCGCCCCCCGCAAAACGCTCCACAGGTGGTCAAGGTGGTTGTAGTGGGTCAGCTCGTGGGCCAGCACATGCCGCAGCATGGCCGGAGTATTCGCCGCTTCCTCCGTCACATATATAGCAGGATGCAGCAGGCCAATCAAGCATGGAGACGGCAATCCTGCCGCAACATATACGGGGATTGGCGCGGATGTTCCCTCCAGAGGTCTGCGCACCCGCCGCAGACGGATGATGAACCGAAGGTTGGATGCGGCAAGTACCGTTCCCAGCGACGCCGCCCCGGCAATCCACACCCAGCCCAGCAATTCCAGCGGGCTGATTCTGTCCGCATAACGTACGACCTTCTTTCCGCTGTCATCCAGGCGGGAGTGGCCGAAGGAGTCAGTCTCCACGATTGAGCCGTCCGCCCAAGTTGCTATGCCGGCCTCCCCTGCTGGGGCGGAATCGACGGGTAGGATATAGATGGACTTCTCCAGCATCGCCTCCGGCGGCTCCCATACCGGCAGCTGCGGCACTGTTACCGCCAAAAACGACACCGGCACCAGCAGTCTCACCAGCACCACCGCCCACAGGCCATACCGCAGCCCCGCGCTGATCCGCTTCCCCATCGCGGCACGCAGGACCAGCACCACCAGGATCAACAGGCTGGACGAAATGATCCATTCTATCATGACTGCTCCCTCCCCTCTTCCGCCTTCCGCAGAATCTCACGCAGCTCTGCGATATCCTCCCTGCTCAGCTCCTGACGTTGAGCCATCGCGCTCATCATCAGTCCGATACTTCCCCGGTAGACCCGGTCCAGAAAGCCCCTCGTCTCCTGAATCGTCGCCTCCTCCTGTTCCACAGCCGCTGTATAGGATTTCCCCTTGCCAATAATCCGGCAGTCCACCAGCCCCTTTTCCTCCATGCGGCGCAGGGTCGTGATGGTGGTGCTCTTGGCCCAGCCTACCTTCTCCCCCAGGCGGGCCACCAGCTGCATGACTGTCTGAGGGCTTTTTTCCCATAAGCACTCCAAGACGTTCCATTCACTGGCAGTCAGTTTCACAGGTGTCATCATTACTTCAACCTCCTTTGAGTTCTTATATTGCTGATGCATAAAGCAAGCGATAAGCAGCCAGGCAGACCAATGAATGTTCTCCACATTACTCCAGGAATTGCTGGCATTAGCGGGCATATTGCGGCAAATATGAGAAGAATACCCCCAACAACCAATCCAGCAATCATCAGTGCAATATGTTTCATGTTAACCCACCTCAATTTTTGTTGGTTTAAATTGTAGACCTATCATATCACATTTGGTCTACATTGTCAACCTGATTTGCAAAAAAAAGACGCAGGGCCAAACTGCGTCTTTCTGATGTATCTGTTTATATCCCGCAGGTTATCCAGAGATACCCGGCGTAGACTGCTAACAAAGCGATCCCCTGCCACCTTTGAAACCTTGCAGTGACCATCGCTGGGACGGCCGCGATGATTCCCACCAGCAGGCAGGCGGGCAGGTCAATCGCCGCTGAAGCTGCCGGGACAGGCAGCGGCTGCCGGGAGATCAATGCGCTGAGCGGCAGAATCAGCGTCAGATCCAGGATGTTTGCTCCCAGGATATTCCCTACAGACAGCGCGGACTGCCGCTTGGCAATGGCGGTAATGGTTGTGACCAGCTCCGGCAGGGACGTCCCGACGGCTACGATGGTCACGCCGATGATCCGCTCTGAGACGCCTGCCAGCCTTGCCATGGCGCTGCTGCTGTCCACCAGCAGGTCCGCGCCGATCACCACCGCAATCGCGCCGGCGGAGAACTTGACGCACTGGAAGAGGACGGCTCTCCTCCGGGGCGCCGCCGTACACAACGGCCCAACATCCCCCGGTCCGATGAACCGCATGGCCCGCCGTGCGGAGTGCAGGTTTTCGTATGTAAACAGCGCGAATATCCCCATCAGCGGCAGAGACAGGGACAGCCCCACCTCCCCTTTCCAGCCGCCCCAGGCCAGAACGCCCGCCGCAGCCAGCATCAGCAGCGATTTCACCAGGTAATCCCCCCGCCGTATCGCCACCGGCATACAGATGATGGAGACCGCCATGATGAGGCCCAGGTTTGCGGTGACGCTGCCCACGGCGTTGCCCACCGCCATGTCCACCTTCCCCTGGCTGGCTGCCATGGCGGATACCAGCAGCTCCGGCAGCGTGGTCGCCAGACTGACGATGGTTGCGCCGACAATCAGCTTCGGGATGCCGCTGACCTCCGCAATCCAGGAGGCCGCGTCTACAAACCAGTCTCCACCCTTCACAATCAGGATGATTCCCGCCAGGAAGATCATCCCCAGCATTGCCCATTCCATATTCATTCCTCCTCTTTGCACACATTCCTACACACTTTATCATGTCCAGGCGACAGAATCGCGCTTATTTTGTCGGCCCGTCAAAAAATATCGGGAGGTCCGGCCACCCGGCCAGACCTCCCAATATTCATCCTCTGGCTCGTGGAATCAGCAGCAGCTTGTCAGGGGTGATCTGACTCTCCTCTGTCAGTTCATTCACAGAAAGGATCCCCTCTCTGGTCGCGCGGTACTGCTTCGCAATGGACCACAACGTCTCCCCCGGTCCCATCTTCCGCAGAATCAGCGATGGAGCGGGCTCCTTCTCCTGCGGCTCCTCCGATCTCTCGCCGCCGCTGACGCAGAGATACCGGCGGCGGCTGGACGCAGAAACCGTACACTCGACAGGGAAACGCAGCTCAATTCCCTCCGGCATGATGTTGGCAATCACATCTCCGTGACAGACGGCCTCAGCAGTGCATTCCATCCCGTCGCCCTCCAGCTCAGCCGGGATGCTGACGGAAAACTCCCGGTGTACGCTGCCCAGCAGGTTGTTCTCGTCTATATATAGACATCTGGCACACACAGGGATCCTCCACTCTCCGCCGGAGAGTGAAGCCGCGCCGCAGGATATATCCGTATCCACCACCGACTTCACAGCCACGCCGGTTTCCAGCAGCTCCCGGACGTTCTGCCGGCGGATGCTCTGCTGGCTGTCCTCGCTGAGAGACAACTCCTCCATCTGACAGTTCACCGGCGCGGCAGTACTGTAGAGGTCTGAGATAAACGCAACCTCCAGCTTCCGCCACACGGTGACGCGGGTGCGCAGGGATACCGACAGCGTCAGTGTGCAGGCGTCATCCGGTGCGCTCTCCGTGCCTGCGCGGCATTCCGCGCTGAGCAGGCGGTAGGCCGCCTCGCTCTCGCACTCCTCCTCGAAACCGCCCCCCTCCAGAATCTGGGAGAAGGGCAGCTCCTGCTGGAGCAAGGACAGCCGTCCGCCGCCCTCACGGTACAGCACTGTCGCGGCAATCAGCCCCTTTACCACCAGCTTGCTGCCAATGAGCTTGCTGTCCGTCCCCCGCACGTCCACCCGTGTGGACAGAATTTCCTCCGCCCCACCCCGTCCCGGGGACAGGGGCAGTTCCTCTGTAAAGGTAAATTCCTTTTCTTTCACTCCTGCCGCCACACGGGTCTGTTTCTGCTCCCGCAGCAACTGGATACCGTCGTTGGATTCATCCTCTACGCCCGTGCAGACGGAGAGGGACACATGGCGGCAGCCGGTGGGATACAGAGTCAGATTGGCTCTTGTCAGAACCTTTCGCGGGTTCAGAACCCGGGTGTCGATGCTGTGGAGCTCACCCCGGATGTCCAGGTTCTCGCAGGAGGCGTCCCCCTGCCCCTCCCCGTAGCACTGGAAAGGGATCTGGAAATGCAGGGCCCGGGGACCCTCCTCCTTTTCCGGTATGTAGAGCACTGACGCCTCCACGCTGCCGCTGGCGCAGAAGCGGCCGTCCCCGGTCAGCTCCCGGCCGGTGAGGCACACCGTTCCCGTGGTGTCCACGATCCGGGCGATGTCGCCGCAGCTGTCCGGCACAATATTCTCCCGCATGGTCTCACAGGGAAAGGGAGCAAAGCGGAGGGTCTCATAGTATTCGTGGGTGGCTTTTTGTAAGTTCAATTCCATATTCGGCGTCCTCCTTTGGCGTATGGCGGCCTTACTTGCTTCAGTGTATGAGGAGGACGCCTGGGATTATTCCTTCATCTTAAAGATTTTTTTCAAAATGCCGCCCAGAAACTTGGGGGATTTGATGACGACGATCTTCATATGTTCCTCCTTTCTCTACCTGCGCATACAGCCGCAGCCGCAGCCGATCAGCAGAAACGCCACAAGAAACAGGAGAAATCCGGTAGGAAAAATGACCGCAATCAGAATGCCGGAACCCAGAGCAACAGCAAAGATCCCCATCCAGCGGCAGCGTCTCATTGGTATCGCCTCCTTGTTTCCTGGTCTACTTCATTATATACACGGGGGTGACTGGAGGGTGCGGAGGTCTCCCGCCTCCGGCGGCAAGAGGGAGCCGCTTCGATTCGCCAGCCCAGGGCTCCGCGCCCCGGACCCCTTTGCTCCGCGGCAAAAGGGACCAAAATCCGCCGGGACCTCCTGAAGCATCGCCCTTTGGGCGATACTTCATGTTATGTTTTTATTCGCGCTGCGATCTGAAAGATTGATGATCCTGCGCAGCGCTCTGGGCCGCCTGCGAACGCAAAAAGGCCGGGAACTCAGTCCCGGCCTCCTACCGGCTTCCACGGCTGTTCCATGTCCGCAGGTCCTTCAACTCCTGATAAAGTCTGACGTAGCTCTGGTGGCGGCTCTTGGGGATAGCCCCCTCCTTCACTGCCTTCAGCACCGCGCAGCCCTTCTCTTTTGTGTGGGAACACCCCACAAACCGGCAGTCCTCAAGATAGGGACGGAACTCAATAAAGGATTCCGCCAGATGCTCCTTCAATTCCAGGTCCAGCTCCTGCGCGTCAAAGGAGCTGAATCCCGGCGTATCAATGACCTCGCCTCCACAGCTGAGGCGGTACAGCTCCACATGCCGGGTGGTATGCTTCCCCCTCCCCAGCTTCTCGCTGACCTCCGCTATGCGGAGAGAAAACCCCGGCTCAATGGCATTCAGCAGGCTGGACTTCCCCACGCCGGAATTCCCAGTAAAAGCGGACAGTTTGCCCCGCAGCAGTTCGGTCAGCTCCGCAATCCCCTCGCCGGTCTCCGCGCTGGTGCAGACCGTAGGGAACCCAGCGGCACGGTAAATTTCCGCCAGCCCATCCCCCGGTTTCAGGTCGCACTTGTTGACGCATACCAACACGCCGCAGTTTTTCAAAGCGGCAATGGCGGACACGCGGTCGATCAGAAGCGGGTCCGTCACCGGGATGGCCTGGGACGCTGCCACCACCAGCTGATCGATATTGGCCACCGCCGGACGGTCAAAAACGGTACGCCGGGGCTCAATCTCCCAGACCATGCCTTCTCCCGGTCCGGTCTCCCTGACCTCCACCCAGTCCCCTACCAAGGGACTGCGGCCCTCCTGACGGAACTTCCCCCGGGCGCGGCAGGTGACGGTCTCACCGTCCACGTCCACATAGTAGAAGCCGCTGAGGGCTTTTCTGATCCTGCCCCTACTCACCGGCGCTGAAGGTGACGATCTCGTCACGCCATTTCTGGTCGTTGGCAAAGATACGCAGCTGATAGCTTCCGGCCTTGGCCTTGATCGTCTCTTCCAGGGTATATTCGCCAGGGAGCATGGCGTCAAAGACAATTTCGTTGTCCAGGAAGATTTGTACGTGAACATCCACGCCCTCCTCGCTGACAGGCGTGGTGAACATCACAGGCAGAGAGAGCAGCTGCTCCCCGTCGCTGTAGGTGAACTTGACCGTGCTGCCCTGGAGCACCTCTTCAGCGGTATTGACGCTCTGGGAGAGAACCGTTCCCTCCGGCTTGGAGCTCTCTACCTTCTGAAACTCGGCAATCAGATTCAGCTTGTCCATTGCCGCCTGGACCTCCTCCACCGTTTGTCCCACAAAATAGCTCATCGTGGAATACTTGGGCTCAGGTCCTTTGCTGACGGTGATGGTGATGTCATCCCCGTCGCTGAGGGCCGTCCCGGCGGCGGGATCGGTACGGATCACATGGCCCGCTTCAATCTTCTCGTGGTACTCCTCCTCCTCGGAGATGACCACGTTCAGATGCAGCTCGCTGAGCCCCTTGGTCTGCTCCAGCCTCAGCTTGGCGTCCCGGGCGTCATCACCAATCAGGTTGAGCATTTCGCCGGACCGTGCGCCAAGACTCAGCGTCACAGTGATTGGGATGAGGTCGCCGTTGGCGTTTTTCCCCTTTTTCTCCGCCTCCGGCGTCTGGTGGATGATCTGACCCTCCGCATACTCTGTGCTGAAATCCCCGTTCTGCTCATCCACGATGATCTCAAAGCTCCCGGACACCGCCTGCATGGCCTGCGCTTCCTCCACGGTTTTGCCGATGACGCTGGGCACCGTGTACTCCGGTATTTCCACCGGAGTAAAGCTGTCCATAATCCCCTGGTACAATCTGGTCACGCCAAAGTAACCCGCAGCGGCAACAATGACGATCATAATCAAAATCTTCCACCAGTTGCTCTTTGGCTTCTCATATTCAAAATCGTCCTCGTCGCTGCGAGGCGGCGGATTATAGTGCGTCTGTTTCGTTCTGGTCACCCCCATGTTGGGAATGTGTTGTGTGGGCTCGTCTTCCCCGCTCTTCTGCTCCGGCCGCAGGTCCTCCAGCGAGTAGTCGAAGTTGACGCTGGGGTCCTTCCGGAAGGCGTCCAGGTCCTGAAGCATTTCGTCGGCGGTGGAGTACCGCTTGTTCCGGTCCGGGGCCATGGCTTTGATGCAGATCTGCTCCAGAGCCTCCGGGATGTCAGGATTCAATTCCCGGGGACTGAGGGGCACCGCGCTGAAATGCTGGATGGCCACCGACACCGGGTCCGCCCCCTCAAAAGGCAGCCGGCTGGTCAGCATCTCATACAGGACAACACCGGCGGAGTAGATATCGCTGCGGTTGTCGGTATAATCCCCCTTGGCCTGCTCCGGTGAGATATAGTGGACGGAGCCAATGGCCTCGTTGGAGGGATTGGACCCGTTGGAGAGGCAGGCGATGCCGAAGTCGGTCACCTTCACCGTCCCGTCCCGCAGGATCATGATATTCTGCGGCTTGATGTCCCGGTGGATGATGCCCCGGCTGTGGGCATGGCTGAGGCCCTTCATGATCTGGGTGATGAAGTGCAGGGCCTCCGGCCAGTTCAGCTTCCCGCGCCGCTCCACATACTGCTTCAGGGTGATGCCGTCGATCAGCTCCATGACGATATAGTCCATATCGCCTCCCCGGCTCACGTCGTACACAGCCATGATGTTGGGGTGGGAGAGCATGGCGACGGCCTGGGATTCGTCGTGAAACCGGCGGCGGAACTCCGCGTCTTCGCTGAGATCCTTTTTCAGCATCTTAATGGCGACCAGCCGGTTGAGCCGGTGGCACTTCGCCTTGAATACCACCGCCATCCCGCCGGTGCCAATAACCTCCAGGACCTCATAACGGTTATCCAGCATCTTTCCTATGTATCGTTCCATAGTCAAGTGTTCCTTTCTCTTCCCGGTTTACTCCTGCCGCAGCAGCACGGCGGTCACATTGTCCGGCGCGCCCTGCCGCTTCGCCAGCTCCAGCAGCCGTCCCAGGCGCTCGTTGTCGTCAGCGTCCGCCGTCAGCTCCTGCGCCATTTCCTGGTCTGTCACCGTACCAATCAGGCCGTCGGTACAAAGCAGCAGCCAGTCCCCCGGCTCCAGGTCCGCCTCATAGCTGTCGCTGAGGGCTTCCGGGTCGGGACCCAGCGCCCGCGTAATCAGGTTGCGGTGAGGATGGCAGCGCGCCTCCTCCTCCGTGATGTCCCCCTGGTCCACCAGATGCTCCACCAGAGAGTGGTCCTTGGTGAGCCGGATAATCGCGCCTTCGTGAATCAGGTAAGCGCGGCTGTCGCCCACATTGTTGAACACAGCCCGCCCGTCCCGGATGATGGCGGACACCAGCGTAGTCCCCATGCCGTTCAGCCCCGGATCAGCGCAGGCCCGCTCATAGACCGCGGTATTTGCCGCGGCTACAGCGAAGGCGGCTGTCTCCTTCACCTGCTCCCAGCTCATATCCTGCCGGAGGTTGGCAAGGCAGGAGTCCATAAAGGCATTCACCGCCAGACTGCTGGCCAGCTTTCCGCCGCCCGGCCCGCCCATACCGTCGCAGACCACGCAGATGGTGTGTCCGCTGTCCTCGCTGACCCGGACGGCGTAGGCGTCCTGATTTTCCCGCCGCACAAGTCCGATGTCGGTCATGCCCCATATGTTCATCATACTTCGCATTCCTTTCTTTCCATTGCCTTCCGGCGCAGCTGGCCGCAGCTGGCGTCGATATCCCCGCCCAGGCTCCGCCGCACGGTGGCGGTGACGCCCTGACTCTCCAGCCGCTGCTGAAACTTCCGGGTGCGGCGGCTGGGCTTCAGCGGAGACTCCGCCACGTCGTTGAGCGGAATCAGGTTCACATGTCCCGGCATCCCCCGCAGCTTTTTGACAATCAGGTCCGCCTGCCAGTCCGCGTCGTTGACGCCGTCAATCATGGCGTACTCAAAGCTGATCCGGCGTCCTGTCTTTTTGAAATAGTCGTGGCAGGCTTTGAACAGCTCGTCCACGTCATAGGCCCGGTTCACCGGCATGATCCGGCTCCTGGTCTCGCTGTCCGGCGCGTGGAGGGACACCGAGAGCGTCAATTGCAGTCCCAGCTCCCCCAGCCGCCGGATGCCCGGCAGGACGCCGCAGGTGGACAGGCTGATATGCCGCATCCCGATGTTCAGCCCCAGCGGATGGTTCACCAGCTCCAGAAATTTCAGCACGTTGTCCAAGTTGTCCATCGGTTCCCCAATCCCCATCAGAACAATGTTGGAAACCGGGACGCCGCTGTCCAGCCGGGTAAAAATCACCTGCTCCAGAATCTCGCCCGGAGTGAGGTCCCGGACCTTCCCGCCCAGGGTGGACGCGCAGAAGGCGCACCCCATGCGGCACCCCGCCTGGGTGGAGACGCACACCGTGTTGCCATGGCGGTAGCGCATCAGCACCGTCTCAATGCAGTTGCCATCGTACAGCTCCCAGAGGTACTTGATGGTCCCATCCTCTCTGGAAACCTGTTTCCGGACCGCCGTTGGCCCGCCCAGGCGGTATCGCGCCGCCAATTTTTCCCGCAGGGCCTTGGAGACATCGCTCATTTCGTCAAAGGAACGGACGCCCCGGTGGAGCCAGGTAAAGACCTGCCTGCCCCGGAAGGCAGATTCCCCCATTTCCGTCAGAGCCGTTGTCAGCTCCTCCAGGTCCATGGACCGCATTTCTTCGCTCATAGTTTCCTCATTTTGCAGATGTAAAAGCCGTCCGTCCCGTGGCGCTGGGGCCACAGGCTCAGGCTCCCGTCGTTTTCCTCCGTCATGCCGGGCAGCGCGAAAGGCTCCTTGCGGAAATCCCTGTGACTGGCCAGAAAGCCGTCCGTGATTTCCGCGTTTTCCTCCGGCAGGACCGTACAGGTGGCGTACAGCAGCGCGCCTCCGGGCCGGACATACCGGCAGGCGTTGTCCAGGATCGCTCTCTGCACGCCGGGCAGGCCCGCCAGGACATCGGGCGCCTTATAGCGGATGTCCGGCTTCTTCCGGATGATGCCAAGTCCCGAACACGGAACGTCGCAGATTACCACGTCAAACCGCTCAAGCCACGCCTCACGCTTCTGCCGCCCGTCAGCCAGCTCCGGGATGACGCAGGCCAGCCCCAGCCGCCGGGCGCCCTTTTCAATCAGGGCCAGCTTATGGGGGTGGATATCGCAGGCAACAACTTCTCCCACATCCCCCATCTCCATCGCGGCGGCGAAGGACTTCCCCCCCGGCGCGGCGCATACGTCCAGAACCCGGTCGCCGCTCTTTGCTCCGGCAGCCAGCGCAGCCGCCTTCGCGGCGGCGTCCTGAACCTGAAACCAGCCGTCCTGAAAGGCGGGCATGGCCTCCAGGTCTCCGCCGCCGGACAGCTGCCAGCACTCCGGCATCCATGGGTGAGGCGTCAGCTTCGCGCCGGAGGCCTCCAAGCCTTCCGTCAACTGCGCGGCGGTACACCGCAGGGAGTTGCGCTGGATTGTGGTCGGAACGCTTTCGTTGTCCAAGCGGAGATATTCCTCCGCCTCCGCCCTGCCCAGCAGCTCCAGAAGCCGCTCCGCCAACCACTTCGGATGGCTGTAGCGCAGGGACAGATATGCGGCGGGATCATCCTCCGGAATCGCCGGAAGGGACGCCTTTTCCCGGCTCACTCTCCGCAGGACGGCATTGACCATCCCCGCCGCCCGCTGGCGTCTGCGCCGCTTGACCAGCTCCACGCTCTCGTCAACGGCAGCGCTGTCCGGTATCCGGTCCATATACAAAATCTGATACGCGCCCAGACGCAGCACATCACGGATAAAGGGCTCCAACTTGTCAGGGCTTTGGCTGCAATACTTTCCCAGGTAGAAATCCAGCAGCGCCCGGTTTTGCAGTACGCCGTAGGTCAGCCGCGCGGCCAGCGCCGCCTCCCGGCGGTCCAGACCCCGGCAGGCGGCCTTCAGGCTGCCGTCCGACCATGCCTCCAATCTGCGGCAGGCAGTGAGAGCATCCACCGCCGCTTCCCTTCCGGTAGCCATCAGCGCCGCCCCCGGTCGTCACGCCCTGCGAAGATCAGCAGATACCGCAGCAGTTGCAGCAGGCTCATCAGCAGCGCCGCCACATAGGTCAGCGCGGCGGCGGTCAGAACCTTTTTCGCGCCCGCCCGCTCGTCCTGATCCAGAAGCTGGGTTCCATCAATGGTTGCCAACGCGCGGGCAGAGGCGTCAAACTCCACCGGAAGCGTCACAAGCTGGAACACCGTGGTGAGGCCAAAGAGAACAATCCCCACGGCAAACATCGGCTGAGAATACAGCAAAAGCCCCAAGAAAAGGGCAATAAAGGCGAATTTGGAGCCAAATTGTGTGACAGGAATGATTGCGGAGCGCACACGCACCGGCCCGTAGCCCAGGGCGTACTGCACCGCGTGCCCCGCCTCATGGGCAGCCACCCCCACCGCCGCTACAGTGGCGGCATTGTAGACCGGCTCGGAAAGGTAGATTGTATTATCCCGTGGATCATAGTGGTCGGTAAGGCTTCCCCGGCAGGGCTTGATAACCACGTCGCAGACCCCGTGAGCCCGCAGCACCTCATAGGCGGCCTGCGCGCCGGTAATGCCCCGGCGGCTGCGCACCTGGCTGTAGCGGTTGAAGCTGGAGCTGACCTTGAACTGGGCATAAACAGACAAAACCAGCACTGGGATCAAAACAATCCAGTAGATCGTGTTGTAATAAAAATGTGAAGGCATATGCTCGCTTCCCTCTTTAACAATAAATGGGGTGACCCCGCAGGTAGTCGGCGGCAGCCATCCGTTTTCCTCCATCGGCCTGGAGCTGCGTGATGACAAGGCTCCTGCCGTCGCCGCAGGCCACGGCGACGCCGTCCTTTCCGGCGGAAAGGATCGTACCGGGGGCCTTTTCCGTCTCTCCGCCCACATGTGCCCGGAACACCTTCCAGCGCACCCCGGCCACATCCGTGGCGGCGCAGGGCCAGGGGAGCAGCCCGCGAACCTGATTGACCAGCGCCGCCGCCGGTCTCGTCCAGTCCATGGGAGACATTTCCCGGGAAAGCATGGAGGCGTACTGGTACTGCGGACCGTAAATCTGGGGCGTGCGGGGAGCGCTTCCCTGCTCCAGCAGGCGCAGCGCTTCACTGGCCGCCTCGCCGCCCAGCTCCGCCAGACGGTCATACAGGGAGGCGGCATCCTCATCCGGCGGGATGGCTGTCTTCCTGACCAGCAGGATGTCGCCTGTGTCCAGTTCCTCAGCCATGTATTGAATTGTAACCCCCGTCTCCTGGTCCCCGTTGAGCACCGCCCAGTTGATGGGCGCGGCCCCACGATACTGGGGCAGGACAGAGGAATGGACATTGAGCGTGGCAGTCCTGGGAATTTCCAGCAGCGCCTTGGGCAGCAGCTTGCCGTAGGCCGCCACCATGATGATATCCGGCTCCAGATCCCGCAGCTCCTCCAAAACCGCCTCATCCCGGCAGGAGGCCGGCTGATAAACGGGGATATCATGCGCAAGGGCAAACTCCTTTACAGGCGTTGGCGCCAGCTTCATTCCGCGGTTTTTAGGTTTATCAGGCTGCGTGTAGGCCGCCGCTATATCCCACTTGTCGTCCACCAGACGGCGGAGCACCGCCGCCGCAAAGGCCGGCGTTCCCATAAATACGACACGCATACTCAGTTCTCCTCCCCGGCCAAGTAGGCTTCCAGCTCCTCATCCGAGAGGAAGTGGTCGATATGCTCCACATAAAGGTGCCCATCCAGGTGCTCGATCTCATGGCAGAAGCACCGGGCCATCAGCTCGTCTCCCTCCACCTCGAACCACTCCCCATACCGGTCCTGGGCGCGGACACGCACGAAGTTAGGGCGGCTTACCAGCCCCCACTTCCCCGGCACGCTGAGACAGCCCTCCGGCCCGGTCTGCTCGCCGGACTGCTCCAGAATTTCCGGATTCACCAGCTCCAGGATATCGTCCTCACCGCCGTCAATGACAACGGCCCGGCGGAGGATGCCCACTTGAGGCGCGGCCAGACCGGCCCCCTGAGCCTCTGTCAGAGTATCCCTCATGTCATCCAGCAGGACGTGGAGGCGCCGGTTGAAATCCGTCACCGGACGGCACTTCTTATTCAGGAGCGGGTCACCTTGGGTAACGATCTTGCGAATAGCCATAGCTATTATATCCTCCTCTTTGCGGGTTCAAACACTCGTTTCTGATCTTCCGTTTTGCTCAGTCCTCCGCATTGCAGTCTACGAACAGATTCATCCCACGATTTTCCTTCTTCTGATGGAACGCCCTGATGTAGTAGCCCAGCATTTCCCGGGTAGTATGGTCGTTGCGCCCCACCCAGTACACACGGTAGCGGTAGCGGTTGTTCACCTTCACGATTGGCGCGGGGGCAGGTCCCAGAATCTCCACGCTCATGTTGGCGGCTGTGGGATACCGCAGCCCGGCCCGCATGGCCTCCCGCAGCTGAGCGGCGGCGCGGAGCACATTCCCCTCCCCGGGACCAGAGATGGTCAGTGTAAAAATATCCGCAAAGGGCGGATACTGGCGGGCCCGCCGGATGCGGATCTCCGCCGCGTAAAAGCTGTTATAGTCCTGAGCGGCTGCGCTGGTGATAACCTCGTTGTCCGGCGTGAAGGTCTGGATCACGGCCCGGCCATCCTTGCTCCCACGTCCCGCCCGGCCTACCACCTGCGTCAGCAGGCTGAATGTCCGCTCCGCGGCGTGGTAGTTGTCCATATACAATCCCAGATCCGCCGCCAGAACGCCCACCAGGGTTACATTTTCAAAATCCAACCCCTTGGCCACCATCTGGGTGCCAAGAAGGATTGGAACGCGTTCTCTCTCAAAACGGTCCAGCAGAGCCTCATGATTGCCGGAAACCGTGTCCGCGTCCATGCGCAGCACCCCGGCGGAGGGAAACAGCTCCTTCAGCTCCTCCTCCACCTTCTGGGTCCCGGCGCCCACCTGCTTCATCAGACCGCCGCACTCCGGGCAGCTGTTGTCCGCCCGCTCCGAGTGCCCGCAGTAATGGCACATGAGCCGCCCGTTGGCGCTGTGATAGGTCAGCGGCACGCTGCACCGGGGACATTGCGGCGCTTCGCCGCACTCGCCGCACAGCAGCATCCGGCTGCTGCCCCGGCGGTTGAGGAAGAGGATGCTCTGTTCCCCCCGGGAGAGATTGGCCTCCAGCTCCTGGCGCAGCGGCATGCTGACCATCCCGGCGTTTCCGGCGCGGACCTCCTCCCTCATGTCGGCAATCACCACGCGGGGCAGCGGCTGGCGGTTGAACCGAGAACGCAAAATCAGCTTCTGATACACGCCCCGCTGAGCCTGGAAGGTGCTCTCCACCGAGGGCGTAGCCGAGCCCAGCACCAGCGTCGCTCCCTGCTGGGAGCAGAGGTACTTCGCCACGTCTCTGGCATGGTAGCGGGGCGGATTCTCAGAGCTGTAGCTGCTCTCATGCTCCTCGTCCAGAATAATCATTCCCAGGTTCGCCAGCGGTGCGAACACCGCGCTGCGGGTACCCAGGACCACGTCCACCTCCCCCCGGCGGATGCGCTTCCACTGGTCATATCGCTCGCTCATGCGCAGGCCGCTGTGAAGCATCACCACCCGGCCGCCAAAATACGCGCTGAATTTCGCCATCATCTGGGGCGTCAGCGCAATCTCCGGCACAAGGATCATCCCCCGCTTCCCGCGCCGGACGATTTCCTGCAGCAGCCGGATATAGACAGCGGTCTTCCCGCTCCCGGTGACGCCGTACAGAAGGGCGCAGGAAGCCGCCCCCGTGTCCGTCTGAGCAAGAATCACGTCGTAAGCGGCCTGCTGCTCCTCACTGAGCAGAATCGGGCCGCCATCCGCCGGGTCCAGCTTTGGCACGCGGAGGACTTCCACCTGGGAGAAGGTCACCAGACCGCTCTTCTCCAGACTTTTCAGCGTCTGAGGCGCACATCCGGTAAAATAGCAGATGTCGCTGGACAACGCGCTGCCGCCCGCGCACAGCAGCCTGATGACTTCATAGCGCATAGGCGCGGAACGACGCTTGGGCTCCACCGCCGCCATAGCCTCTTCAGCCGTGACAGCCAGCGTCACCTGTCTGGCCTGCTTGTCAGCGATCTTCTTCGCGGCGGTGGCGTCAATGGTCACAACACCCCGCCGCTGGAGCTCGCGAGCCACTGCCGCAGCCGTCTCGCCGCAGGCGAGGCGCAGCGTCTCCAGCGCAGCGGTCCCGCCGTGAGCGGCGAGGGCCTCCAGGACGCGGCTCTCCTTCTCGTTGGCCCCGGCCTCCAGAGCGGCCTCCCGATCCACGGCCAGGGTGCAGATTTCCCGCACCCGGTACCACAGCCCGGCAGGCAACAGCGTTTTGACTGCGTCATAGAGCGTACAGAAATACCGCTCCCGCAGCCACAGCGCCAGCTTGATCTGACTGCTGTCCAGAACGCTTTCGTCGTCCAGCGCTTCCGCCACAGCCTTCAGGTCCTCCCGCTTGCTGTCCTGGGTGACGGCAAGTACCATCCCCTCGCTGAACCGGTTGCCCCTGCCGAAGGGTACGGCAACCCGCACCCCTGGCTTGATCTTCTCCGCCAGAGGCTCCGGAATCAGGTAGTCATATGGCTTGTCAATGGTATAGGTGGCGGCGCTGACCGCCACTCTGGCCACACGGGCCTGCTCCATAGGAGATCACCTCAGCGCGTTTTGTTGCCGCCCGGAATAAGCGGCTTGGATTACTCCACGTTTTCGATCACCACATCGGAGGCGGCGACAGAAATCTGACCGTCGGCCACCTCGTTGATTGCCAGAGTCACCGGCTTCACATTCATCTTTTCACCGTTATCCTCCGCCTCCTGGGCAATCTGGCGGGCCCTGCGGGCTACCACGTTCACCAGCAGGTAGCGGTTGGGGACATTGGCGGTCAGCTTATTCATTGCGGGATAGAGCATCATAATAAGATCATTCCTTTTTCACATAATTTCATAAAGATTACTTTTGGAAGCTCCTGAAATAAACTACGTTGCCATCCGGATCAAAAAAACTCATGCTGACTTCTCCGATTCTCATGATATCCTCTTACTGGTCAATCAGCGCAATCCGTTCATCCGGCCGGCAGTGCTCCGCCAGCATGATGGCCCGAATCTCGTCCACAGCGTGGTCCACGGTATCGTTGATAACAAAATAGTCAAAATCCTTTGCGGCGGCAAACTCCTCCCTGCCCCTGGCAAGACGGGAGCGCACCTTCTCCATATCCTCGGTGCCTCTCCCAACCAGCCGCCGCTCCAGCTCCGCCCAGCTGGGAGGAGCCACATAAATCCGGACCGTTTCCGGCCGCTTCCCCTTCACCTGCTCCGCGCCCTGAATTTCAATATCCAGCAGCACATCCCTCCCCTGCTCCATGGCTTTGTCCACATAGAGCCGGGGGGTGCCATAGCGGTTGCCCACAAATTGGGCGTGCTCCAAAAACTGGTCCTCTTCAATCCACTTCTCAAACTGCTCCATGGACAGAAAGTGGTAGTGGACCCCGTCCACCTCCCCGTGCCGCGGGGCGCGGGTCGTGGCGGATACGGAGAAATACAGCGTGGGGTCGCTGGCCAGCAGCCGGGCCACCACAGTGCCCTTCCCCACCCCGGACGGGCCGCAGATGATAAAGGTCTTACCTCGTTTCACAGAAATCCCCCCCTTTTTATTACGAAAGAGTGTTGGGCTTTGCCCAAACCCACCAGAGGCTCCGCCTCTGGACTCCGCCACCTTTGAAAAGGTGGACGAAACTTTTATTACGTCTCTTCCTCCAGCACAGTCGGATCGATCCCAAATCTGGGAGCCAGCTTCTCCAGCGGCAGCCCGGACAGCACAACATGGTCGCTGTCCATAATGAGCACCGCCGCCGTCTTCCTGCCAAAGGTCGCGTCAATCAGCATACTCCGCTCCCTGGCCTCGCTGATCAGCCGCTTTACCGGAGCGGAATCCGGCCCCACCACGGCAATCAGCCTTCCGGCGGAAATAAACCCGCCGTAGCCAATGCTCACCAGCTCCACAGCCTTCTCACTACTCAATGTTCTGCACCTGCTCACGGATTTTCTCAATCTCCGCCTTCAGCTCCACCACGTCTCTGGCAATCTGAATATCGCTGCACTTGGAGCCGATGGTGTTGGACTCCCGGTTGACCTCCTGGATCAAAAAGTCCAGCTTCCGTCCGACAGGCTCGCCGCCCTGCAGCATCTCCCGCAGCTGGCTCAGATGACTGCGCAGCCGCACAGTCTCCTCGTCCACTGCCACCTTGTCGGCAAAGATGGCCGCCTCCGTGAGGATACGGCTCTCATCAATGGCCGCGCTTTGCAGAACCTCCTTCATCCGGACCAGCAGCTTCTCCCGGTATTCCGCAACCGTCTGCGGGGAGCGCTCCTCCACCCGGGCTGTGATCGCCTCAATCGTATCCAGGCGGCCCAGAATATCCTCCGCCAGCTTCCGCCCCTCAATCTCCCGCATAGCGGCATGAGCGGCCAGCGCCTCCTCCGCCACTGCGCACAGGTCTGCGGACAGACTCTCCATGTCCTCTTCAGCCTTGCTCACGGTCAGCACGTCGGGCATCCGGGCCAGGTCAGTGGCATAATAGCTGTCCTTCACCCGTCCGCCGCCCTCCGGCATCTCCATCAGCTGATTCAGCGCCGCCATGTAGCCCCTTGCCAGAGGCTCATTGACGGTCACCACCGTTTCCTCCGCTCCCTTGGTCTCCACCGTGATGAACATATCCACCTTGCCCCGGCTGACACGCTTCTGCACCAACGCCTTGAGCGCATCCTCAGCAAAGATGTAGGACCGGGGCATCTTCACCGAGCAGTCCAGGTAACGGTTGTTGACGCTGCGCGCCTCCACCGTGATATCCCGCCCGTTGAGCGTCCGCCGTGAGCGCCCATAGCCGGTCATACTTTTTATCAAAGTCAAGTCCCCTCTCTATCCATTTTATTCGTCTGATGTCAGCAGCAGAAGAACCGCATCCCGCAGGTGCTTCCGCCCATGCAGAAGAGATACAGACACGCCAGCTGCCCGCAGATGTTCCCGCCGCCGCAGCCTGTGGAGAACACATCGTACCCCTCCGGACGATACCCCTCCTGGTTGTTCTCCACGAAATGAAGGGTCTGCCGGTACTCCTGATTACCGGGGTCCATCTGGCAGGCGGTCTGGTAGTACCGCCGCGCCTCATCCACCCAGCCCCGGCGGTAGCAGATGGTTCCCATCAGGTAGTTCCACTCGCCATTGTGGTCGTCAATCCGGCCCAGCAGCTGCTCCGCCATGCCCAGGTCATTGCGGTTGATCGCCATGCGCACTTGATAAAAGGCGGCGCTGCCCGCCTGCCGCTGCTGATAGCCGCCATAGGCCTGATTCTGATACTGATAGCCTCCGGCGGCAGGACCGGCGGCGTGGCCCCGCCCGTTCCGCTCCCGCTGGATGGCGTCATACGCGGCGTTGATCTCTTTCATTTTCTCCTGCGCCAGGTCCGCCAGCGGGTTATCATGGTAGTTGTCCGGGTGGTACTTCCGGGCCAGCTCCCGATACGCCTTTTTGATCTCGTCATCGGTGGCGGTATTGGGGACGTTCAAGACTTCATAGGGGTCGGTCATAGCTGCTCCTTGTTTCTGCCAGCAATACGAAAGCGCATATCACTGACTTGGAATGTTCCCTCCAGCACGGCTTTCCCCACACAGAAAAGCCCCTCATAAACAGTCGCTTGAATGATGGAGCTCCAGGGTCCGAAGTCCCAGAGTTCATAGGCCGCCGCCATCAGGCGGATGGAGTGGTCCAGGGAGACGATCAGCGCCTCTCTCGCCTCCTCCGTCATCGTCCCGTCCGGCAGGCCAAAACGGCAGCGGATGGGGTTATAGCTGCCGCTTGCGGCATCCTTCGCCAGATCATCGGCGGCGTCCACCAGATAGACCCACCGGCCCAGGTGATACAGAAGCTGTTCCAGCACCCGCCGCTTTACCGGGTCCTCCACCTCCGCCGGCGCGGCGGCCAGAAGCCTTGCGAACACATCCGCGGGACGGTCCAGCGAGGGACACCCCGCCTCCTCCAGCTCCCGCAGCTCCGCCAGCTTTTCCCGGGTCGTCCGGTCAAAATCCGGACGCCGCTCCTGAGCCCGGCGGTACGCGCTCCCCAGCGCCAGGGAAGCGGCGCGGTACTTCCCCTTCCCCCTTCCCGGGTCTGAAAGGGCGTCCCGCATCTGCCACCACGCCAGAATCACGCTCTCGTCCGCCGCCAGCTCCAGGGCCGCGTTGTCCGGATAACAGGCCCGCTTCCTCAGCGGGTGGGCGATGCACCCCCGGCGCAGGACCTCGTCCTCCGCCTGACCGGGCCACAGCAGCATCGCCAAAAACGTAAAATCATAATTGAGAATAAACCGGGCCGCCTGTCCATACCGTTCTCCCAGGACCCGGCACAGTCCGCAGTAGGCCGCGCCGAAGCGCGTCTTGTCCGCTTCCGTTAAACGGGCCAGCGATGGCCGCACATAACCGAACACCCGCAGCCCTACAGCTTTCTGGTCACGCGATAGGCGACGCCGCTCCGCTGCCTTGTCCAGCGGTCGCAGCCCACCGCTCCGGCCAGCCCCAGCAGGAATCCGAGCCCGGCGCAGAGATACCGCGTCCCCTCTGCCAGGGAAGGCGTCAGCAGATACCCCAGCAGGAACAGGACCACCGGTCCCAGATACACCAGCGCCGCAGCGCCCAGCACCTTGTTTCCGCTGTAGATTTCCACCCGGTCGCCCAGAGCCAGCGGGATATCGCTGACCGCATGGACAACCAGCTCCATTGTCCGCCCGCCGCAGCCGCCGCAGCTCTCACAGTTGTGGCTGCACGCGCTCTGCCGGGCGACGGTAACCTCCACCTGTCCGCCGGACGCGGCGGGCAGAGCGGTAACAGTAGCGATCTGTGTCATCGCGGCCTCCTCATGAAGTGATCTTGAAAGCGACGGTGCATCCGCCCACTGCGCCCACCTCGCTATAGCCATCTACCAGAACCTTGCCCGGCTCGTAGTAAGTGCCATTGGCTGTAATTTCACTGACGTCCACAACAATCCGGATGTCATCCGCCGTCACCTGCGACAAATCCTCCGCCGGACCACGCAGCTGTACATTGACAGTGGCCGTGATCTTATCAAAGTTCTGCCCCTGGCTCCGGCCGGTGGCGGATATATTGGTAACCGCGAAGCTCCTTGTGGTCAGGCCGTGGTAGGAGAGATGCAGGGTGGTATGGTCGATATCGCCGGTCAGGTTGATGCAGCCCGCAGGGAGCTTGATCTGCAGGTCGAGCTCCGTATCAGCGATATAGCTGCTCAAATCCACCTCACCCAGCGGAATCTCATTGATGGATTCCAGGCTGATGGGATCGCCAGCCACCGTGATGGACTCATGCTCCAAGTTCCATGTGACATTTTTCAGCCGGGAGCCAGCGGACTCCTTGAACTGGACTGTCAGCGGGATTTCCTTCGTCATAAAGACGGGAACCGTCACCATGATCCGCCGGTCAGACACACGGAGCTTGTCGCTGTCCACCACATTCCCATCGGCATCCAGCAGCTCATAGGCAAATTCCTGGCTGACGGTACTCGTAGCATCCGTCAAATCCACCGTCACACGGCAGCTCTCCACCTTGTCCACGTCCTCTACCAGACCGCTGAGCGTGATAACCGACGGCTCATAGGTCAGGCTCTCCCCGCCCATATACATATAATTCTCATCTGCGGGGGCAGCCGCCACATTGACGGAGACAGGGATCGCCCTGGAGTACAGCGTGGACACCTGGACGGTGATATAGGTCCGGGACGCCGACTCAAGCGTGATATCGCTGCGGTTCACATTGTCCGGGTAAACCAGATTATATTCCTGGGGATAGCTGCCGACGGCGTTGATATTGCTCAGATTGACCTGCGCCCGCACGTCGCCCCGGCGCAGTCCGGAAATCACGGAGCGCGGGCCGCTGATGGTCACGTCCAGCGTGGCGTCCTGCCCTCCGGAGAGCATCAGCCCCCGGTTGGGCAGCGTGTCCTCCTCGCCGATAAACTCTATGGGAATATCCGTGAAAAGCTGAGTGGTCTTGTTGCCCTGCTGTTCATCCACGTAGAGCCAAAAAACAACGGCCACCAGCAGGCTTAAAATGATGTAAAGAACTTTATGAAACTTCTCATTCATCCGTGCTTTCACCATCCTTCTTTTCCTTGGACAGCAGGCCCTTCAGGCCCTTGCGCTTCTTGCCGCTCTCGTCGTCCTCCTCCTGCTGGGGCAGCAGCTCATTGCGCAAAAGCTGCTCCAGGGTCTCCGTCATCAGATGGCGCTTGAGCATCCCGCCCACCGCCACAGAGATGGAGCCGGTCTCCTCGCTGACCAGAACCACCACGGCGTCGGAGTGCTCGCTCATACCGATGCCCGCCCGGTGGCGCATTCCCAGGTCCCGGCTCAGGTTCACGTTGCGGCTCAGAGGGAGCATACAGCCCGCGCCCAGCACCCGTCCGTCCCGGATCAGGGCCGCGCCGTCATGCATGGGCGCTTTCACAAAAAATATGTTCTTCAGCAGCTCCGAGGACACCTCCGCATCCAGCTTGGTGCCGCTGCGAAGCTGCTCGTCCAGCTGGTTGTGCCGCTCGAAGACAATCAGCGCGCCGGTGCGGGACTTGCTCATGTCGCCGCAGGCGCTGACCGTCTCAGAGATCGCCTCCTCAAGGGTCTGCCTGTCCACCTGGGGCTTGGAGAACCACTGAAGGATGGGGAGCTTGCTGCTGCCCACCTGCTCCAGCCCCCGCCGGATTTCCGGCTGGAAGAGGATCAGCAGGGCGAGAATGCCCAGGTCCACCACACGGTTCAGCAGAAAATTCAACGCCAGCAGACGCCCGGAGGAAAGCCACAGGGCGACCACAAGCACCCCGACTCCCTTGATAAGCCGGGAGGAGTTGGTCCTGCGCACCAACAGCAGCAGACGGTACACCAGATACGCGATAATCAGGATATCCAGCACGTCCCATGGCCGCAGCGAGAAAGCGAGGCTGCTGAACCTGATGCCCAGATTCATCAACACTTCCATGACATCCATAGCGTCCCTCCATTGAAAAAGAATCCCACAAGTAGTTTACATTTTACTCTTAATCTGGGAAAAAATCAACAATTCCGCGCCAGATTTTTTCTGGAAAACAGAGCCTGATATAAAAAAAGCACTTTTATCCCGCAAATAAACAGAAAGCCGGCCAACAAGCCGGTACTCATTCAACATTTCCCAGAGATATTTACAAAAAATTTATACGGGGGACCGCTCTTTTAAGAGAGCGCCCCCGCAATACGCAGGGACGCCCTCCATTCGCTTTCCTGTGGACGGCGGGACTTACTCCTCGTCGTCTTCATCCTCTTCGCCGTCGTCGTCCGCATCTTCGCAGGCGCCGCAGCAGCAGCCCTCACAGCCGGGTTCCTCCAGATCGAACTCCAGCTTCTCGCCGCAGTTCGGACACTCCACGCTGCCGTCGGCCAGAATGGTCTCGTCAAAGAAGATGTCCTCCTCGCAGTTGGGACAGGTGGTCTGATAGACCTCGTCGTCCTCAGCATCCTCTTCCCCGTCATCCTCCTCGTACAGGCAGGCCTCCACATCCGCCAGATCGTCGCTGATGGCGTCAAGGCCCTCCTCCAGATCGCTCTGCTCGTCGCGGATGTCCTGAAGCTCCAGGGCGACGTCGTCCAGAATGTCCATCATCACCTTGAGGAGCTTCCCCTCTTTGGACTTGGTATCCAGCCCCAGGCCCTCGGCCAAGCCTTTCATATACGCGACCTTTTCCAGAATTTCCATAACTGTTCTCCTTTCAAAAAGTCATGTTGTCAGGTGTCTCCTCTCATAACACACGGCCCCCGGCCGATGGAACACAACCTTACTCCTTGCAGCGGGACAGATACTCGCCGGTGCGGGTGTCAATGGTGATCTTGTCGCCCACGTCGATGAACAGAGGCACCTTGATCTCCGCGCCGGTCTCCAGCGTGGCGGGCTTGGTGACGTTGGTGGCGGTGTTGCCGGCGAAGCCGGGCTCGGTGTCGGTGACCACCAGGTCCATAAAGTTGGGGCACTCAAGGCCGAACACGTTGCCCTTGTAGCTGAGCACCTTGCACATGGTGTTTTCCTTTACGAAGCGGAAGGCGTCGCCCAGCAGGTCCCGCGCCAGAGGCACCATGTCATAGGTCTCCTGGTCCATGAAGTAATACAGATCGCCGTCGTTGTAGCTGTACTCCATATCCTTGCGCTCCACAAACGCCTCCTCAAACTTTGCGGTGGGGTTGAAGCTGGTCTCGGTGACAGCGCCGGTGACCACGTTCTTCATCTTGGTTCGGACGAAGGCCGCGCCCTTGCCGGGCTTGACGTGCTGGAATTCGATGACCTGCATCACCTTTCCGTCCATCTCGAAAGTTTTGCCGTTGCGGAAATCGCCGGCCGTAATGGTTGCCATATTTCATATCCTCCTGTTGGAATGTTTTTCTCGGGATTTATTACCTACCGGCCATTTTACCGTATTCCGGCCATAATTGCAAGTATTTTGTAAATAATTCTAGCCATATTTTTATTTTGTCGGAAAACCAGCGGATTATACAACGCCTTTTCCCTCTCAAAATGCCCGCGTATGCTTGCATTTCAGGCATTGTTTTGGTATACTTTCCTTAAAAACAGAAGGAGAATCCATTTTATGCTGTACTTCCGCAACGATTATGGCGCCGGCGCTCATCCGGCGGTGCTGGACGCGCTGTGCCGGACCAATCTGGAGCTGACCCCAGGCTATGGCGCAGACCTCTATTGCCAAAAGGCGGCGGATACCATCCGCACCCTGTGCCGCTGTCCGGAGGCCGCCGTCCATTTCCTGACCGGTGGTACGCAGGTGAACAAAACCGCCATCGGCGCGTTCCTCCGGCCCTATGAGGCGGCGGTTGCCGCCGGTACCGGCCACATCTGCGTCCATGAGTCGGGGGCCATCGAGCAGGACGGCCACCAGGTCCTCCGCCTTTCCGCCCCCGACGGCAAGCTGACGCCGGAGCTGCTGCGTTCCGCTTTGAGCGCCCCGGTTAACGAGCATACCACCATCCCGCGGCTGGCGTATATCTCCAACACCACAGAGCTGGGTACGGTTTATCATGGAGCGGAGCTTCGCGGCCTGCGGGAGGCCTGCAATGCCCTGGGCCTGCTGCTGTACTGCGACGGCGCGAGGCTGGGCAGCGCCATGGACGCGGGCGGCACGGATTTTCCGGACTATGCCGCGGCCTGCGACGCCTTCACCATCGGCGGGACGAAAAACGGCCTGCTGTTCGGCGAGGCGCTGGTGATTGTCAACCCCGCCCTCCAGCCGGGGTTCCGCAACTGCATGAAGCAGCAGGGCGCGATGCTGGCGAAAGGGCGGCTGCTGGGCATCCAGTATGAGGCGGTCATGCAGGACGGGCTCTATCGGAAGCTGGCCGCCCACGCAAACCAACTGGCAAAGCGGCTTGCGTCCGGGCTGGAAGCGCTGGGCGTCCCGCTGCTGGCTCCGGCGGAGAGCAACCAGGTTTTCCCGGTTCTGCCCGATACGGCTGTGGAGCGCCTGCGGCGGATCGCTGAATTTGAGGTGGAACGGAGAATGGACGAGTCCCATACCTGCATCCGCTTTGTTACGGCCTGGCACACCACGCAGGAAGAAGTCGATGCGCTGCTGGCATCTGTGAAGGAGCTGCCCGGCAACGCGGCGGATTTCCCCTGCCCGGATATGTGATCCATGGCCCGTCTGTACTTGCCCGTTCCCGCGTTCCATATCGATCTCTGAAGCCGCAGCAAAACCAAATGAAAGCCGCCTGTATACGGAGCTTCCGCTGTACAGGCGGCTCTTGTTCCACGCCCCGCCCTTGCCGCCGGGCCTGTTTTTCCAAAGATATCCTGAGCGGACATCGTTTTTTCAGCCGCCGGGAACGTCTTCCGCCAGCAGCTCTCTGATAGGCGGCATTTCTCTGCCGTACCGTTCCCGGCCTCCATACTTCTCAAGGGATATTTCCCGGAACAGCCGGAAATTCTGTTCCATATCCTGTCCCCCGGGATCAGAACAGCGTGATCTGACTGGTATCCGCCATGCCCGCGAAAGCGCCCAGGGCCTTGAGCTGGTCAATGTGGGTCTTGGACAGCTTGCTGCAGCAGGTGGAAAACTCCTCCACAGAGATGAACTCCTTCCCCTTCCGCTTCTCCACCGTGTCCAGCGCCGCCGTCTCCCCCAGTCCACGCACCGCCGTAAAGGGCGGGATCAGGGCATCATCCCCCTTGAGGACGAACCGGATCGCGTCGGATTCATAAATGCTGATGGTCTCAAACCGGAAGCCCCGCAGGTAAAACTCATAGCAGACCTCCAGCGTGACGGCAAGGTCCTGCTCCACGGCGGCGGCGTCCTTGTTGTTCCATATCTCCTGGAGCTTCCGCTTCACCGCGTCAAATCCGGCGCAGCAGTATTCCGCGTCGAAGGCCTTGGCCCGGATGGAGAAAAAGGTCGCATAGAACGCCAGGGGCTTGTGGACCTTGAACCACGCGATACGGAAGGCCATCATGACGTAAGCCACCGCGTGGGCCTTGGGGAACAGATAGCCGATCTTCGCCAGGGAGTCGATGTACCACTGGGGTACGTCGTGCTCCTTCATGGCCTCCACCCAGCCCTCCTCGAAGCCGCCCTTCTTTACCTTGCCCTTGCGGACGGATTCCATGATCTTGAAGCTCATCTTGGGATCCAGCCCCTTGGAGATGAGGTACAGCATGATGTCGTCGCGGCACCCCACCGTCTCCGTAACGGAGGCCGTGCCGCTGACAATCAGGTCCCGCGCGTTGCCGATCCACACGTCGGTCCCGTGGGAGAAGCCGGACAGACGGACCAGCGTGTTGAAATCCTTGGGCTGCGTATCCATCAGCATCTGACGGGTGAATTTCGTGTTGAACTCCGGGATGGCCACCGCCCCGGTGGGACCCAGAAGCGGATCGTTTTCAAAGCCCAGCGCCTTGCTGGTGGTGAACAGGCTCATGGTGTCCGGATCGTCCAGCGGAATCTCCCGGGCGTTGACCCCGGTCAGGTCCTCCATCATCCGGACCATGGACGGATCGTCGTGACCCAGCATATCCAGCTTGAGGAGATTGTCCTCCATGCAGTGGTATTCAAAGTGGGTGGTGATGATCTCGCTGTCCTCCGCGTCCGCCGGATGCTGGACGGGGCAGAAATCCTCCACGTCCAGGTCGTCTGGCACCACCACCAGCCCGCCGGGGTGCTGGCCGGTGGTGCGCTTCACTCCCACGCACCCCAGCGCCAGACGGTTCTCTTCCGCGTGGCCGGGGTTGAGGCCCCTGGCCTCCAGATATTTTTTCACATAGCCGTAAGCGGTCTTTTCCGCCACGGTGCCGATGGTGCCCGCCCGGAACACCTGCGTCTCGCCGAACATCTCAATGGCGTGGCGGTGGGCCTTGGCCTGGTACTCGCCGGAGAAGTTCAGATCGATATCCGGAACCTTGCCGCCGCCATAGCCCAGGAAGGTCTCAAAGGGAATGTCAAAGCCGTCCTTCACGTACTTGGTCCCGCACGCCGGGCACACCTTGTCCGGCATGTCCGCGCCGCAGCCGTAGGAGCCGTCCAGGATGAACTCATTGCGCCTGCACCTGGGGCAGCGGTAGTGGGGCGGCAGGGCGTTGACCTCCGTGATGCCGGACATGTAGGCCACCAGCGAGGACCCCACCGAGCCGCGGGACCCCACCAGATAGCCGTTCTCCAGGGAGCGCTGGACCAGCTTCTGGGCGGACATATAGACCACGTCGTACTTCCCCAGGATACCGCCCAGCTCCACGTTCAGCCGGTCCACAATCAGCTGGGGCGGGTCCTCGCCGTAGAGCTCGCGGACCTTGTCCCACACCAAACGGTTCAGGTCCTCCTCGGAGTTCTCCAGCCTCGGCGGGAACAGCTTGCCCTTGGGCAGCAGGTCGAAGGTCTCCACCTGCTCCGCGATGGCGCGGGTGTTGGTGACCACCACCTCCATGGCCTTCTCCACGCCCAGATAGGAAAATTCCTCCAGCATCTCATCCGTCGTCTTGAAGTAGATCGGCAGCGGCGAGTCGCAGTCGGCAAATTTCTTGGTGTCCAGCAGGATATGCCGGTAGATTTCGTCCTCCGGGTCCAGGAAGTGGACGTCGCCGGTGGCGCAGACAGGCTTGCCTAGCTCCTCGCCCAGCCTGACGATGGCGCGGTTGAAATCCCGCAGCTCCTCCTCGTCCTTCGCCTTGCCGTCCCGGAGCATGAAGGCGTTGTTGCAGACTGGCTGGATTTCCAGGAAGTCGTAAAAATCCGCGATGCGCTTCAGCTCCGCCCAGTCCCGGCGGTCCGCCACCGCCTGGAACAGCTCCCCTGCCTCGCAGGCGGACCCCACGATCAGGCCCTCCCGGTGAGCCGCCAGCTCATCCTTGGGGACCAGCGGGAAGCGCTTGAGGTATTGCAGGTTGGACTTGGAGACCAGCCGGTAGAGGTTTTTCAGCCCCGCCTTGTTCTTCGCGATGAGGATAATATGCTTGGGCTTCCGGCTGGCGTGGCCCTTTTTCCGCAGCGGGGGCATGGCGGCGTTGATCGCCTGGAGGGAATGGACGTCCAGCTCCGCCTCCATTTTCCTGAAAAAGTGGGGCAGGAACAGGCCGCAGGCAGCCGCGTCGTCGCTGGCTCTGTGGTGCTGGAAGGCAGGCAGCTTCAGATGCTCCGCCACGATGTCCAGCTTGTACTTTCCCAGCTCCGGCAGCAGATTCTGCGCCAGAATGAGCGTGTCCACATAGGTCGGGTCGAACGCCAGCCCCTCTCTGCGGCAGCCCTCCCGGATGAACCCGATATCGAACTCCGCGTTATGCGCCGCCAGAACCCGCCCGTTGACAAAGGCCAGGAAGTCCCCCAGCGCCTGGGCGGGCTTCGGCGCGCCCCTGAGCATCTGGTCTGTGATGCCGGTGAGGGCGATGATCTCATTGGACAGGTGTCTGCCGGGGTCCACGAAGGTCTGGAAGCGGTCAATGATTTCTCCGTTGCGGATCACCACCGCGCCGATCTCCGTGATGGCCTCCTGGCTGACCTTCAGGCCGGTGGTCTCGATGTCAAAGGCCACATATTCGTCTGTGAAGGCCGCCTCCTGCGTCCCGTGGACCGGAATGCGGTCGTCCATGTTGTTGATGAAATAGCCCTCCATGCCATAGAGAATCTTGATGTCCCTGGCGGAGTGCCACGCGTCGGGAAAGCCCTGGACCACCCCGTGGTCCGTAATGGCGATGGCGGGATGGCCCCACGCCTCCGCCCGCTTGACAATGTTGCTGTCCGGCCCCGCCTTCGGGCTGAGCGAGGACAGCGCGTCCATGTTGGAGAAGGTGGTATGGCAGTGGAGCTCCACCCGCTTGACCTCGGCCTTGTCCTGCCGCATCTCATGGGGATAGGTGGAGATGTTTTTCGGATCAACCAGGATATCGCTGCCATCCCGGTTGAGCTTGACATAGCCCTGGACCTTCACCCACATGCCGGGCTTTACATCCTTCTTCAGCCTGGCCTTCTCCTCCTTTTCCATATACTTCGTCACCCGGACGGAGGTCCGGTAATCCGTTATATCAAACGTCAGGCAGAATACGCCCGGACGGCGGGTCTCGTAGAGGTCGGCGAAGAAGACTTTTCCTGCCACTACCACACTCCCCATTTTCGGATTCAGCCCCTCCATAGGCTGGACGGCGCCCTTGATGGGGCCCCCCATGATGAGATCGCCGCCTGCGCTCTTGCCGCCGCCTGCGGCGGTGGACGCAGGCGCGGATACCGTCTGGTGGATGGAGACCTTCGCAAGATCGTAGGCCTCCGCCACCACGGCGGAAAGATTCTCCAGAGCCTCGCCCAGGCCGGCGTGAACCGTTATGGCCATACGCATGACTCGGGTCTCCCTTTCCACCTCAACGGTGGAAAGACCGGCCCCGTCCAGAAGGGACCGTAAGCCCCAGTCCAGGGGCAGGTTGGGAAATAATTCAAAAAATGGTATCATTGTTTTTTTCCTTTTTACCGTTTCACGGCGGGGACTTCTGTTCCCCGCAGGGGGCTTCCGTTCCCCGCGGGGGGACGGGGGCGTACTTTTCCCCCAAGGGAAAAGTACCAAAAGCTTGCTCAAGGGGGGGCGCAGCCCCCTTGAGAATCCCCCGATATATCGATTATTTTCCCTCCGGCGATACCTCGTTTGGTCCTGTCTTCAACGCCTGCGTTGGTGCGCCGGATTTTGCGTCTACCCACGGTTTCTTTCGGAAGCTGGTCGCTGCGGCGCCGCTTCTTCAACCAGCTTTCATCCATCGCCTGTCATGCGGCTGGCTGACGCCCACCTTATGGGGGATTGTCCGTTGGGTTCCTTTGGTTGCAGTTTCTGTAAAGGGGATTGCCTGTATACCTTGGAGACTGTGCGGGCTGTGGCGGTCTCCGGGATTACTCCGGTTTGACGGAGGCTTACAGCTTGGTGATATGCGCCCCCGCTACCTTCAGCATCAGCTTCTTTGTCCCAACGCCGTCAAAGGCAACCTCAACCAGCGCGTCATTCCCCATCGGACGGACGGACAACACCATCCCCCTCCCGAATGACCTGTGCGAAATCATTTCCCCCTTTTCCAGCTGGAGCAGCCCGCCGGACGCCGCCTTGACAGGTGCGGTGAATCCAGGGTCACGCTTAGGCCGGGAGGGACGCGCCGAGCCGCCGCCCGTATAATAGCGCCCTCCTCCGGCCAGCGCAGGGTCCGCCGCTGGCGTCTCCTCTGCGCGGGACTCCTGCTTGCGCTGCCAGTCCACCGGCTCCTCCGGCAGCTCCTCAAGAAAGCGGGAGGGCAGATTATTACTGGTGCGGCCATACAGCATCCGCTGGCGGGCCGTGGTCATGGTCAGACGCTTACGGGCACGGGTCATGGCCACATAGCACAGCCGCCGCTCCTCCTCCATCTCCTCTTCCTCCCCTGCCGCGCGCATCCCCGGAAAAACCCCCTCTTCCATCCCTACCACATACACGTTGGGGAACTCCAGACCCTTCGCGCTGTGCATGGTCATCAGAGAAACACAGTTATCGCTGTCAGCAGAATCGTCCAGGTCGGTATACAGAGCCACACTGTCCAGAAATCCCGCCAGCGACGGGTCCTCCGGCTCGCCCTCCAGAAAACTTATGATGCTGGAGCGGAGCTCCCGCACATTTTCCATGCGCCCCCGGCTCTCCATATCCCCCTTCTCCTCCAGCATCCTGAGATACTGGGTCTTTTCACACACCAGATCGTACAGCTCCGGCAGATCAAGGACGCTTTCGCTGGCTCTGATTTCTTTGATAAGCTCTGTAAAGGCTATCAGCTTGCCTGCCCCGCTCCTGATCCCAGGGTACGAGCCCGCCTGCTCCATGATCTCCCACAGGCTCTTTCCCTCCGCCACGGCCAGCTGCGCTACCTTGTCCAGCGTCGTCCCCCCTATCCCCCGGGCCGGGACGTTGACGATCCGCCGCAGGCGGAGATCGTCCGCGCTGTTATGGATCACGCACAGATACGCCAGCATGTCCTTGACCTCCGCGCGGTCGAAGAACTTCATGCCGCCATAGACCTTGTAGGGTATCCCGTTGCGCTTGAGCGCCATTTCCAGGGCGTTGGACTGGGCGTTCATCCGGTAGAGGATGGCGTTGTCCCTCCACTCGCCGCCATGTCCGTACCGCTCCATAATCTGCCAGGCGACAAAGTTTGCCTCGTCCGATTCATTGAGGACCGTCTTGACCAGCACCTTCTCCCCCGCCCCGGATTCCGTCCAGAGGGTCTTGCCCTTTCTGCCCGTATTGTTCCGGATGACCGCGTTGGCGGCGTCCAGAATGTTCTGCGTGGACCGGTAGTTCTGTTCCAGACGGATTGTGCGGCAGGTATCATACTGCTTCTCAAAGCTGAGGATATTTTCAATATTCGCGCCCCGGAAGCGGTAGATGGACTGATCGTCATCCCCCACCACGCAGATATTCTCATACCCCCCCGCCAGCAGCCGCGCCAGCAGATACTGCAAATGGTTGGTATCCTGATACTCGTCGATCAGCACATACCGGAACTTCCGCTGGTAGTAAGCCCGGACCTCCTCCTCCCTTTGCAGCAGGTGGACCGTATGTACGATGATATCATCAAAATCCAGCGCGTTGGCCTCCCGCAGCCGCCGCTGGTATCCCTCGTAGATTTCCGCTATGCGGGGCATCCGCCAGTCGTGGGAGGTTCCGCTCTCCTGGGACAAGCGCTCCGGTGACCAGTCCCTGTCCTTCGCGTTGGAGATGATGGACAGCACGGACCGGGGCTGGTACTCCTTTTCGTCCAGCCGCATGGACTTCAGAACGTCCCGGATGACCCGCTTGCTGTCGTCGGTGTCGTAGATGGTGAAATTGCTGTCGTATCCCGCCCCCAGCCGTTGGATATCCCGGCGCAGGATGCGGATGCAGGCGGAGTGGAACGTGGCCGCCCAGATGTCCTTGGAGGCAGGTCCACACATCCGCTCCAGACGCTCCTTCAGCTCCCCCGCGGCCTTGTTGGTGAAGGTGATGGCGATGACGGACCAGGGGACCGCCGGTTCCACCGCGCACAGGCGGCGGGCCTCCTGCCAGTCCTCCGGCGAGGGGTCCTCCGGAAAATGCTCCAGAAATTCAAGCTCACGCTCCCCCGCCCAGTCCGGCGTCTCATCCGTATCGCTGCCCCGGCCAAAGGTCAGCAGGTTGTCCACCCGGTTGATCAGCACCGTGGTCTTGCCGCTCCCGGCTCCGGCCAGCAGCAGCAGCGGCCCCTCGGTAGACAGCACAGCCTCCTGCTGGCGCGGGTTCATGTGCTGATAGCGGCGGGCGATCACCGCGCGGCGGGCGGCGATGTATCGGTTGGTAAAATCTGGTATCATAGCTCTCCTCGTCTCTCTTCCTGAAAAGTTGTCAGCTCCTATTCTACTATCGAAACGCGGCTGGGTCAACGGTGAATTTTCCAAATCTTCGGAAATCCACGCCGGGTTTCGCTGATTTCAGGGCGGAAGAACCATCCTTGCGGGGCGTCCCGGCGGATCAGCCGAACACCTCCCTTGCAAAGCGCATTTTGTCCGCCGCCTTTTCCTCCCGCATACGCTGCTCCTCAAAGTGTACCGGGACGCACATCTCCAGAATCCGGCTGTAAATCCGCTTGAACCGGATATCCTTTGGCCGCCGCAGCTCCTCCAGCGTCAGGTTGGTCGTGATAATCAGCGGCATCCGCGATTTGTACCGCTCGTCGATGACGAAATACACCGTCTCCATCGCGTAGCCGCTCTCCCGCTCGATGCCCAGATCGTCCAGCACCAGAAGCGGGAACCGCTTCATCTGCCGCACAATTTCCGCCTTGTCCCACCCCGAATTCAGAATCATCGGGAACGAGGTCATCAGCGCCGGTACGCCCCTGTCGATCAGGGCGTTGGCGATGCAGGCGGCGGCGTAGGTCTTCCCGCCGTCCGGAGGCCCCCAGAAGACCAGCCCGGCGTTCTGTTCCCGCATCTGCTCCCAGCGGCTGGCGTAAGTCCGGCACTGGGCGATGCGCTTCGTCCCCTTCGCGGCGGAGAAGGTACACTGGCGGACCGCCGGGTCCTGGATGCCCTGGGCCCGCAGCCGCTGGCAGGACATGAACTGCTCCAGACGCTCCTTTTGCCGCTGCTTTGCGTCAGATTCCTCCGTCCTGCACTGGCACATGCAGCCCACCACCACCGGAACGCCGTCAAATTCAATCCGGCATTCCCTGGCCGTGCCGCACCTCCCGCAGTGCAGCAGCCCGTCCCGCCGGAAATCGCCCTGCTCTTCCTCCACGGCGGATTTCCTCACCAGGTCCAGCAGCACCCCGTCTATTCCGTTCATAAGCTCCCCTCCATGCTGCCCGGGTCATAGGACCAGGGCCTGTCCGTTTTTCCGGCGGCTCCCCGCCGCTTCTCCTCCAGCGCGTCCCAGTCCGCCAGACAGCGTACCCCCTGGGACTGCTTGCTCTCCAGGATGGCCCTGATATACGGCCAGTGCGCCTTTTTCGCGTCCAGGGCCGTGTCAATGGCCCGCAGGCAGACCTCCTCGCCCATGACCTCGGCGAAACCGGCCAGCTCCTCCCGTCCCCGCTCCGACAGATACGCTCCAACCTTGTCCAGATAGGCGTCCACGACGGCGGCGGCTCTCTTCATCTCCCCGCCAGGGGAGATTTCTTTCGTCTTTTTCTTCGTCTTGGTCTTAGTCTTTATATGACTGCCCGATGGACGGTCAGATGGACTGACCGGTACGCTTCCCGATCCACTTCCCGATCTGCTGCCGGATGGACTGACTTTTCCGCCGGTATATCGTGTGAGGAAGTATGTATTGGGACAGCCCTTTTTCCCCCTGCTGTAGCGTATGAACCCAAAGCTGACCAGTTTATCCCTCGCCGAGATCGCTACCCTTTCCGTCCTGACATCAATCATGGACATGAGACGGTAGTTATCCACCTGGACGGATTCCGGCCATCCGGCCTCGTTGAAAACTGCCAGCAGGGAATAGTAGAGCAGCCTTGCGCTGCCCGGAAGATGGTTGGAACTGAGCCACCTGTGGAAATCATTCAGATAGTCGATATAGGTCAGACGCGCTTCCCCCCTTCGCTTGTTTTGTTGGACCATCTATACCTGTCCCCGGAATCCGGGCAAAGTTGCATGGGAGCGTGCAACAGGGGCGGATTTCCGGACAGATATGGAGGGAGACGGCGCGTCCGCCGTTTCGTTCCTTCCTATTGCCTTTTCGCGTGTGCCGTGGTATGCTTTAGCCACGTTTATCCCTTCTGAGCATGGAACATGCGCAGCAAAAAAACGCCCCCGGAGAGCTCCGGGGGCCAATGGAGGTAACTATGGAACTGACCATTAAAATGACCTGGGACCCGGAGGCCCGCGTCTGGATTGCGGAGAGCGAGGACGTGCCCGGACTGGCGCTGGAATCCGGCTCATTCGACGCATTGCTGGAACGGGTCCGCTTCGCCGTGCCGGAGCTGCTGGCGCTCAATCACGCGAAAGCCCCCGTTATGCTGACCTTTCAGTCGGAACGGCATGAAAGGCTGGCGCTGGGGCCAGTCTCTTAACCCTGCGGACGCCACGCCTGGGCCAGCCGCTCCATCGCCGCCTCCAGGGCGGGCCGGGGCAGAGCCAGGGCAATCCGCTGAAAGCCCGTCCCCGCTTCGCCGAAAATGGACCCGTCGTCCAGGAACAGCTTCGCCCGCAGCATCAGCGCCTCCAGCTCCTCCCGGCTCAGTCCCAGGCCCCGGAAGTCCACCCACAGCAGATAGGTCCCCTCCAGGGGATAGCACCGCGCCTGGGGGATGCGCTCCGCCAGGAATTCCTTCACATAGCGGGCGTTGCCCGCAATCACCTGCAGCAGCGCCTCCAGCCAGCCCTCCGCCCGGTCGTAGGCCAACCGGCACGCCTCATAGCTGACCGAGGTCTGGCTCATGGGCATGATGCCCCGCTTCGCCTCCAGCAGCTTCTCCCGCACGGCCTCGTCCTCAATGAAGATGTTGGACAGCTGCATCCCCGCCAGATTGAAGGTCTTGCTGGGCGCGGTGCAGTAGGCGCAGATGCGGGACGCTTCCGGGGAGACCGTGGGCAGGGGCGTGTGGCGATACCCCGGCATAATCAGGTCGTTGTGGATTTCGTCGTCAATGATGAACACGCCGTTGGCGGCGCAGATTTCCACCACCCGCTCCAGGTCTTCCCTGCTCCACACCTTGCCGACGGGGTTGTGGGGATTGCAGAGGATCAGGACCTTGTTCCGGGGGTCCCTGGCCTTCTCCTCCAGGTCGCGGAAATCCATCTCATAGGTGTCCGCCTTCTCAATGAGGGCGTTGTTCACCAGGACCCGCCCGCCGGACGACGCCGCCGCCGCAAAGGGCGGGTACACGGGCTGCTGGATGATGATCCCGTCGCCGGGTCCGGTCAGCTCCCGCACCAGGAGAAAGAAGGCTGAGATCACGCCGCTGGTGGTGACGATCCACTCCTTTTTCCCGTGGTAGCCGTGACGCCGCTCCTGCCAGCCCAGCACCGCGTCAAAGTACCGCTGGGTGGGGCCGGTGTACCCCTGGATGGTGGTGTCGATGAAGGTCTTCAGCCCCTCCCTGATCTCCGGCGCGGTCAGGAACTCCATGTCCGCGATGGACATGGGCAGAACGTCCTTCCCCACGCCGGGGTCCAGCTCCTGCATCATCCGCCATTTGTCCGAGCCGTCGGCGGAGCGGTCTATGTATGAGGTAAAATCGTAGTCCATGTGGGTTTCTCTCCTTTGTCGAATTGGAATCCATTGTACCACCCCTTTTCCCTCCGCACAAGCGGTCCATGAAAAATTTTCCCACGCGGGGCCGCCGGAAAAGGGCGCGGCATTCCCCCTTGCCTTTTTCCGCCGTATCGTATACAATGAATCACAACGACGCAATGCGGGAGGAATATCATATGGCGCTCTTTTCACAGCAGATGCTGGACGGGGCCCGGGCGGACTTTGCGGCCCGGCTGGCCCGGTGCGGACCCGGAGGGCGGGACATCCGGGCCCGGCTGGACGCATTGGAGGCTTCGTCCCCGGACACAGCGGCGGCGGCGCGGTGGCTCTACGCCAGCAGTCCCCTCAGCGACTGGGCCAACTACGGCTTTGAGCTGTTCCTGTCCTGCGCCGCCCACGGCGTGTTCCTGCGGGAGCGGTCCCCCTATGCCAGAGAGGTTCCGGAGGACATCTTCCTCAACTATGTGCTGCACATCCGGGTCAACGAGGAGGAGCTGTGCGACTGCAGGCGGCTGTTCCACGACTGTCTGGCCCCCCGGCTCCAGGGCCGCGCCCCCAGGGAGGCGGTCATCGAGGTCAACTACTGGAACGCGGAGCAGGTAACGTATCAGTCCACCGACAGCCGGACCCGCTCCGCCCTGGCCATATATCAGTCCGCCTCCGGACGCTGCGGGGAGGAATCCACCTTTGCGGTGAACGCGTTCCGGGCCGTGGGCATCCCCGCGCGGCAAATCTACACCCCCCGATGGGCCCACTGCGACGACAACCACGCCTGGGTGGAGGTCTGGGTGGACGGCGGATGGCATTTCCTGGGGGCCTGCGAGCCGGAGGAGACGCTGGACCGGGGCTGGTTCACCAGCGCCGCCAGCCGGGCTATGGTCATCCACAGCCGCCGTTTCGGCTCCTGCGGCGGCGGGGAGGAGGTCATCTCCCAGGCGGGCGCGGCGGCGTTCCTGAATCACCTGAGCCGTTACGCGGAGACCAGGACGCTGACGGTCCGGGTCACGGACCCTTCCGGCGCGGCGGCGGCGGGCGCGGAGGTCACGTTCAGCGTCCTGAATATGTCCGAATTCTTCCCCGCCGCAGTCATGACCACCGGGGGGGACGGGACGGCGCGGCTCACCTGCGGCCTGGGCAGCGTCTGCGTCCGGGTCCGGAAGGACGGCGTAGCCTGCGAGCGGATGGTGTTCACGCCGGAGGCGGATACGGTGGAGATTACGCTGGAGCAGGAGACTCCGCCCCTGGATACCTGGGAGGACTTCGCCGCCGCCGCCCCCCGGGACCGGATTATCCGCGCGGCCCAGCCCTCAGAGGAGCAGAAGGCCCTGGGGCGCGAAAAAGCCGCCGCTGCCGCCGGGAAGCGGGCGCGGCGGCAGCTGGACATCTCCGGCGCGGACCGCTTCCTGGCGGACGGCAGCTTCTCCATGGAGGAGAAAGCCTCCCTGCTGGCGACCCTCTCCCGGAAGGACCAGCGGGACGTGGACCCGGCGGTACTGCGGGAGGCGCTGGAGGTATCCGGGGAATATAACGCCGGGGACGGGCTGTTCTATCCCTATGTGGCGTGCCCCAGGGTGTGGGACGAGCCTCTGCGGACGAACCGGCGGTTCATTCTGGACTTCCTCTCCCGGGAGCAGAAGGAGGCTTTCCGGAAGCATCCCCGGGAAATCCTGGATTTCATCCGGGCGCACGTCCGCTACGATCCCGCCGCAGAGTACGGCCAGATCGTCACCCTGCCTGTGGGGGCCCTGTCCACGGGCAGCGGCAGTCCCCTGTCCCAGAAGCTTCTCTTTGTGTCCATCTGCCGGGCGCTGGGCATCCCCGCGCGGCTGAATCCCGTGGACCAGCAGCCGGAGTACTGGGACGCCGGGCGGTTTCGCGGGGCGGACGCGCCGGAGGAGAGCTGCGCCATAGTCTTCGAAAAGGGTCCGGAGGAGAGCTGGCAGTACTGGACGGACTTCGCCGCCGGTGTGCTGGAGGACGGCGCGTACCGGACGCTGGAGCTGTCCCATCTGGCCTGGGACGGCGGGCGGCTTGCCTTCCCCGCCCGTCCGGGAGATTACCGGGTCATCACGGACAACCGCCTGCCCAACGGGGACCTCTTCGCCAGTAAATACCACTTCCGCCTGGAAGCCGGGGAGACCAAGGCCGTCCGTCTGCGGAAATATCAGGCCGATCTGTCCCGGATGCTGGACAATTTCGCCCTGGAGGAATTCACGGTGACCGGCGGGGACGGACAGGCCGTTTCAGGCAGCGGGCTGACGGCCAGCAGGGCCGTCCTGCTCTGGCTGGAGGAGGGCGCGGAGCCGACGGAGCACATCCTCAACGAGCTGCTGGAGCGGCGGGAGGACTTTCTGCGGCTCCCGGCGAATATCATATTCCTGGTGCGCGGCCCTGCCGCCCTGGAGAACGCCAGACTGCGGCAGACCCTGGAAGCGTTCCCGGACATCCAGGTATGCTATGACAGCTTCGTCCCCAATGTGGAGACCATCGCCCGCAGGATGTATGTGGATCCGGAGAAGCTGCCCCTGATCGTTGTGACAACAAAGCCGCTGAACGCAGTCTACGCCTCCAGCGGCTACAATGTGGGCAGCAGTGATATGATCCTCAAGGTGTGCGGCGCGGAGCTTGGCTGAGAACGGTGATTTTTTTCAGCCCCGCGCCGGGCGCGGCGGCGTCCACCGCCACCCGGACGGTCCCGGTCCGGATGGGCGGGAAGAGGCAGATGCGCTTGTGTCCCACCGCCCGCCCGATGTGGACCGGAATCATCCGGGCCCCATAGCGGGAGGGCATGAGCTCAATGTGAAAGGCGTCGATCCTCTCCCCCTCCGTCAGGTCCTCCTCCAGAATCACGCCGTATACCAGCTGCTCCTCCTCCTCCGACCGGGCGAAGCGGGCGGTGTAGCCGTTCTCCTCCGCAGCGAACGCACAGGGAAGCGCGGCGTCCTCCAGCCGCCGCCGGACCAGCTCCCCCAGGGCCAGCAGACGGGAGACATCCGCCTCCGGCAGCAGCCCCCGGCGGTCCGGGCCAATGTTCAGCAGGAGGTTGCCGCTGTTGCCCACGCTGGCGCAGTAGAGGGCGAACAGCTCCTCGGGGGTTTTCAGGGTATGCTCATTGCTGCCGCTGTAAAACCAGGTGTGGCCCCGCATACAGCAGTCGCACTCCACAGGCAGATAGCAGCCCCCCTCCACGGTCTCCGGGATGGCCGCGTCAACGGCGATATCCACCGTCCGGACGAAGGAGCGGTTGTCCACCCCCGCCAGACCGGACTCGTTGCCGCACCAGCGGGTGTCCGGGTCCCACATGTTGAACAGCAGGATATCCGGCTGGAGCGAGCGGATGACGGACACGATGCGGGCGGTATCGTAGCGGTGGTCCCCGGAGCCGCAGGCGTCGAACCAGAGGTAGTCGATGGTTCCGTAATTGGACAGCAGCTCGGTGATCTGATTCACAAAATAATCGTCGTACGCCCCGGGGGTCCAGTCCCGGAACCCCGCCTGCGCCGGAGAATAGTACAGGCCCGTCTTCAGCCCCTCCGCCCGGCAGGCGGCGGTGAATTCCCCGACGACGTCCCCCTTCCCGCCCCGCCAGGGCGTGCTGGCGACGGAGTAATCGCTGTATTTTGTGGGCCAGTTGGCAAAGCCGTCGTGGTGCTTGCACACCAGGATGGCGTACCGCGCCCCGGCCCGGCGGGCGGCGGAGAGCCATTGGCGGCAGTCCAGCTCCTTGGGGTCAAAGGCCTGCGCAGGCATGGGCAGGCCGTCCCAGTCCTCATGGCCCTCATAGAAGGTGCGGATGCCGAAGTGGAAAAATACGCCGAACTCCCAGTCCTGAAAGGCCGACTGGGCTGGCGTGGGCACGCGGGTCAGATTCATACCAGATGCCTCCTGTTGACATGAATGGTTTCTTCCCCTATTATAGGGGAAGCGGCGCGGTCTGGCAAGGAGAATATGGGGCATGGAGGGGAAAATCCATTTTGCCGGGGCGGGCTCCCGCGACGGGCGGCGGTTTCCGGCGGAAACGGTCCGCCGGAAACCGGAAATTTCCTTCTTTGTGCATTCCGCCATAAGCAGGCCCGCTGTTCGTTAAATAATCTACAAATTTCCCATTGCCGCCCCCTTTACTTTTCCCCGCATGTTTGTTAAAATATAAACAATCAGGACGGGGTCCTCCATACCTTTCATTCACGGACTATCACTGTAAAGGAGATCATTCAGCTATGGGCAACAAAATCACCATCATCGGCGCCGGGAGCGTGGGCGCCAGCATCGCCAACGATATGGTGGTCACCGGCACCGCCACCGACATTGTCCTCATCGACATCGACGAGAACAAGGCGTTCGGCGAGGCCATGGACATCTACCAGGGCACCTCCTTCGGCGCGCCCGCCATCGTGCGCTCCGGCCAGTATGAGGACGCGGCGGACTCCGCTATTGTCATCATCACCTCCGGCCTGCCCCGCAAGCCCGGACAGACCCGGCTGGAGCTGGCCCAGACCAACGTGAACATCCTCAAGGACATCGCCTCCAAGGTGGTGCCCCACGCCCCCGGCGCCATCTACATCATCGTCTCCAACCCCGTGGACGTGATGACCTACGTGTTCCACAAGATTTCCGGCATCCCGGCGGAGCGCATCATCGGCTCCGGCACGGTGCTGGACACCGCCCGGCTCCAGGCGGAGCTGGCCAAGGAGTTCCACATCAGCCCCAAGAACGTCCACGCCCACGTCTACGGCGAGCATGGCGACTCCTCCTTCGTCCCCTGGTCCCTGGCGACCATCGCCAACAACCACATCAGCAAGTACAAGGGCCACGCCCCCCACAGTGAGGAGATCGATTTCGCCGGGGAGTACGGCAGGATGGAGGAGACGGTCCGCACCTCCGGCGCGGTGGTCATCAACGCCAAGGGCGTCACCAACTACGCCATCGCCATGGCCGTATGCCACATCGTGCGCTGCATCTTCAACGGCGCGGGCACGGCTCTGACCATCTCCACCATGATGAACGGCGAGTACGGCATCAGCGACGTATGCCTGAGCGTGCTGAATCTGGTGGACAGCACCGGCGTGCGGGGCAAGATCAGCAACGACCTCACCGAGGACGAGCTGGCCAAGCTCCGCCGCAGCGCAGACAAGCTCAAGGAGACTATCGCGGCTATCGAGTTCTGAGCCAGACTCAAAGGATAAAAGTTTCGCCCGCCTACGATTTTGCACAGCCATATCGAATGGCTGCGCAAAATCTGATTGTGCATGACCGCTCGATGCGGTCATTGCACAATCGCAAAGGCGGCAGGGTCCAGGGACCGTCATTGGCCTCCGGCCAACGACCGGTCCGGCGGTCCAAAGGACCGCCTGGGCAACGCCCAACACTCTCTCGTTAAAGGAGAATCAACCGTGACATATTCCTATTTCCCAGGCTGCACCCTGAAAACAAAGGGGAAGGACCTGGATATCTGGGGCCGGAGGTCCATGGAGGCTCTGGGCATCGAGCTGCGGGAGCTGCCGCAATGGCAGTGCTGCGGCGCGGTGTACCCCCAGGCGAAGGATGAGATCGCCACCAAGCTGTCCGCCGTGCGGGCCCTGGCGTCCGCCGGGGAGCTGGAGACGGACCTGGTGACGCTCTGCTCCGCCTGCCACCATGTCATCAAGCGGGTCAACCGTGACATGCAGACCGACGAGACCATCCGTTCCCGCGTCAACAACTACTTAAAGCCGGAAAAGCCCTACGCCGGAGAGACCAGGGTCCTCCACTACCTGGAGGTCCTGCGGGACCGGGTGGGCTTCGAGGAGCTGAAAAAGCGGGTGGCGAACCCGCTGGCGGGCCGGAGGATCGGGGCCTATTACGGCTGCCTGCTGCTGCGGCCCAGCAGTGAAATGGGCTTCGACGACCCGGAGAACCCCACCATCCTGGAGGACTTCATCCGGGCCATCGGGGCCGAGCCGGTGGTGTACGCCATGCGCAACGAGTGCTGCGGCGGCTACACCACCATCGAGAACAAGGACTGCGCCTCCCGGCAGGCCGGGAAGGTGCTGGACAACGCCGCCGCCCTGGGCGCGGAGGAGGTCATCACCGCCTGCCCGCTGTGCCTCTATAATCTGCGGGTCAACGGCGGCGGGAAGCTGCCGGTGCGGTACTTCACGGAGCTTCTGGCGGAGGCTCTGGGCGTAAAGGAGGTGGGCGCATGATGGATATGACGGAAACCGTCAAGCGCATTTCCGGCGTGAACCCCCGCAAGTGCATGAAGTGCGGCAAGTGTACCGCCGCCTGTCCCGCCTACGGCGAGATGGAGTACCATCCCCACCAGTTCGTGGACATGGTGGAGACCGGGCGCGTTGAGGAGCTGATGGCGTCCAGGGGCATCTATATGTGCCTGAGCTGCTTCGCCTGCCTGGAGCGGTGCCCCCGCAGCGTGGAGCCCGCCAGGCTCATTGAGGCGGTGCGGCTGGCCGTCATCCGCCAGCAGGACAGGAACCATCTGAAGCCGGAGCAAATCCCCGCCCTGCTGGACGAGGACCTGCCCCAGCAGGCCATCACCAGCGCGTTCCGAAAATACAGAAAGTGAGGTGAGAGAACAGAATGCAGAAAATTGGCGTATTCGTATGCTGGTGCGGCAGCAACATCGCCGCAACGGTGGATGTGCAGGCCGTTTCCGACGCGCTGGCCCATGAGCCGGGCGTGGTGTTCTCCGCCAATTACCAGTACATGTGCTCCCAGGCGGGCCAGGATATGATCCAGGAGAAGATCAGGGAGTTCGCTCTGACCGGCGTGGTGGTCTGCTCCTGCTCCCCCCGGATGCACGAGGCCACCTTCCGCAAGACCTGCGAGAAGGCGGGGCTGAACCCCTACATGGTGGAGATTGCCAACATCCGGGAGCAGTGCTCCTGGATTCACAAGGACAAGCAGACCGGCACGGAAAAGGCCATCATCCTGGGCCGCGCCGCCATCGCAAAGGTCCAGCTCAACGCCCCCCTCACCGCCGGGACCAGCCCCGTCATCAAACGCGCCCTGGTCATCGGCGGCGGCATCGCGGGCATCCAGACCGCCCTGGACATCGCCGACGCCGGGTTCCCGGTGGACATCGTGGAGAAGAAGCCCACCATCGGCGGCAAGATGACCCAGATCGACAAGACCTTCCCCACCCTAGACTGCGCGGCCTGCATCCTGACCCCCAAGATGGTGGACGCGGCGCAGAATGAGAATATCAGCATCATTTCCTACGCCGAGGTGGAGTCCGTGAAGGGCTTTGTGGGCAATTTCTCTGTAAAAATCCGTAAAAAGGCCCGGTTTGTGGACGAGACCAAGTGTACCGGCTGCGGCCTGTGTACCGAGAAGTGTCCCCAGAAGAAGGTCCCCAACGAGTTCAACCTGGGGCTGGACAACCGCAGGGCCATCTACATCCCCTTCGCCCAGGCGGTGCCCAAGGTGGCCACCATCGACCCCAACTACTGCACCATGCTGAAAACCGGCAAGTGCGGCGTGTGCTCCAAGGTCTGCACCGCCGGGGCCATCGACTACCGGCAGCAGGACGAGATCATGGAGCGGGAGTACGGCGCGATTGTAGCCGCCACCGGCTTCGAGCCCATCTCCATGGAGAAGTTCGGCGAGTTTGCCTACGCCCAGAGCCCGGACGTGGTGACGAGCCTGGAGTTCGAGCGGCTGATGAACGCCGCCGGTCCCACCGGCGGGACGCTGCTGCGGCCCTCCGACGGCGCGCATCCCCACACGCTGGTGTTTGTCCAGTGCGTCGGCTCCCGCTGCGACGGCGGGGAGAAGGGCAAGCCCTACTGCTCCAAAATCTGCTGCATGTATACCGCCAAGCACGCCATGCTGACCCGGGAAAAATACCCCGATACGGAGGTATATGTGTTTTACATCGACGTCCGCACCCCCGGCAAGAACTTTGACGAGTTCTACCGCCGCGCGGTGGAGGACTACGGCGTGCATTACATCAAGGGCATGGTGGGCAAGGTGGTCCCCGAGAACGGCAAGCTGAAGGTCCAGGCCAGCGACCTGCTGGGCGGACGGCAGCTGCATATCGACGCGGACATGGTGGTCCTCGCCGCCGCCATCGAGCCGGACAAGAGCGCACGGCCTCTGGCGACCATGCTGACCGCGTCCATGGACACCAACGATTTCTTCACTGAGGCCCACCCCAAGCTGCGGCCTGTGGAGAGCCCCACGGCGGGCGTGTTCCTCTCCGGGGCCTGCCAGGGTCCCAAGGACATCCCGGAGACCGTGGCCCAGGCGGGAGCCGCCGCCAGCAAGGTCATCGGCCTGCTGGTGAAGGACCATCTGACCTGCAACCCCTGCGTGGCAAGCAGCAACGAGCTGATGTGCAACGGCTGTTCGGCCTGTGAGAAGGTCTGTCCCTACGGGGCCATCAGCTATATCGACAAGGAGTTCCGGGGTCCCAACCGGACCACGCTGGTCCGCCGGGTGGCCCAGGTGAACCCGGCGGTGTGCCAGGGCTGCGGCGCGTGTACCGTGGCCTGCCCGTCCGGGGCCATGGACCTGGCCGGATTCTCCAACGCCCAGATCATGTCGGAGGTGGACGCCATATGCAAGTAAACGAAACCTTCAAGCCCACCATCGTGGCCTTCTGCTGCAACTGGTGCTCCTACGCGGGCGCGGACCTGGCGGGCACCAACCGGCTGCAATACCCCGCCGACGTGAAGATCATCCGTATCCCCTGCTCCTGCCGCCTGAACCCGCTGTTCATCCTGCGGGCCTTCCAGCGGGGCGCGGACGGCGTGATCCTGTGCGGCTGCCACCCCGGCGACTGCCACTACACCACCGGCAACTACTACGCCCGCAGGCGCATGACGCTGCTGTTCTCCATGCTGGACTATCTGGGCATCGAGCGGGAGCGGACCAGGGTGGAGTGGGTCTCCGCCGCCGAGGGCGCGAAGTTCGCCGCCACCATGAACGATTTTGTGGAGACCGTCACCCGCCTGGGCGAGAATAAGAGATTGGAGGACCTGCGATGCAAGAGCGAGTAAAGGCGAAAGCCATCGAGCTGCTGGAAAACGGCGCGTGCGACCGGGTCCTGGGCTGGAAAGCCGGGGAGTTTTTCTACGACGTGACCCCCGCCGTCTTCACCAGCAGGGAAGAAATTGAAAATGAGTTCGTCTACGGCCCCTTCTGCGGGGCCAATCAATCGAAGTACCTCATTGCCGAGAGCCGGAAGGGCGGCAGGGTGGGGGCGTTCCTCAAGCCCTGCGACACCTGTTCCTTCCAGCAGCTCCAGAAGGAGCACCGCATCCTGCGGGAGAACGTGTACGCGGTTGGCGTACAGTGCGCGGGGATGTGCGATATCGAGGCGGTGAAGGCCGCCGGAATGAAGGGCATTCTGGGCGCGGAGGACCAGGGGGAGGCCCTGCTGGTCCGCACCATGTACGGCGACAGGACCATGGACCGCGCCGCCGCGCTGGCGGAACGCTGCAAGGTCTGCAAGAGCCGGAAGCTGCTGGGCTGCGATGAGATCATCGGGGACCAGGGCGAAGAGCTGGCATCCGCCCGCTTTGATGAGGTGGCGAGGCTGGAGGCCATGACGCCGGACGAGCGGTTTGCCTTCTGGCGCAATGAGCTGAGCCGCTGCATCCGCTGCAACGCCTGCCGGAACGTGTGTCCCGCCTGCTCCTGCGAGAAGTGCGTGTTCGACAACCCCGATTCCGGCGCGGAGAACAAGGCGGCGGCCAACAGCTTTGAGGAAAACCTGTTCCATATCATCCGGGCGTTCCACGTGGCGGGACGCTGCACCGACTGCGGCGAGTGCTCCAGGGTCTGCCCCCAGCACATTCCCCTGCACCTGCTCAACCGGAAATTCATCAAGGACATCAACGAGCTCTACGGCGATTATCAGGCCGGGGCGGACATGGAGACCCGTCCTCCGCTGGTGAACTTCCAGACGGACGACCCGGAGCCCTCCATCGTCCATGAAAGGGGGACAAATCGGTGAAAAAACTCCCTGTTTCTCAGCTGCAAGCTCTCTTTGCCGCCATCGCGGCGGACCGGAAGCTCTACATCCCCGCCGGGGAGGCCAAAACGGCGGCGTTTACCCTCTGGCGCGAGGGTCTGGAGCTGACCGCCGCCCTGAACACCAACCGCAGCGGGAAGGACCTGTTCTTTCCCCAGGTGGAAAATCTTGTGGACTTCAAGGTCACCGGCAAGCAAATTGAGGTCATCGAGAGCCGGGACCCTGCCGAACCGTTTGTGATTTTCGGCGTGCGGGCCTGCGACTGCCGGAGCTTCGATATCCTGGACAAAGTATTCCTTTGCGATCCTGTGGATTCGTATTACGAAACCCGCAGGAAACACGCCACAGTGGTGACCCTGGCCTGTACCGAGCCGGAGGAGACCTGCTTCTGCACCGCCCTGGGCATCGACCCCACGGACCCCGCCGGGGACGTGTCGGGCTGGATGGCGGACGGCTGGCTGTACCTGCGGGCCAACACGGAGAAGGGCGAAGCCCTGCTGGCGTCCCTTCCCATGCTGAAGGACGGCGAGAAGCCGGAACAGGACAAATCGGTCTTTGACCGCCTGCCCCTGAAGGAGCTGGACTGGAGCGCGTTCGGCGGGGAGCACATGATGGAGCGGTTCCATTCTCCGGAATGGGCGTCCCTGGCGGAGAGCTGCCTGGGGTGCGGGACCTGCACCTTCGTGTGTCCCACCTGCCAATGCTACGACGTAAAGGACTTCAAAACCAGCGGCGGCGTGAAGCGGTTCCGCTGCTGGGACAGCTGCATGTACTCCGACTTTACCCTCATGTCCGCCGGTCAGCCCCGGCCTACCCAGCTGGAACGGTTCCGGCAGCGGTTCATGCACAAGCTGGTATACTATCCCTCCAGCCACGAGGGCGAGTTCGGGTGCGTGGGCTGCGGGCGGTGCCTGCAAAAGTGCCCCATTTCCATGAACATCGTCAAGGTTGCCAGGACCCTGGGAGAGGAGGCGAAGGCATGAGACCCGACGCTTTGATTCCCATGGTGGCCCAGGTGACCGCCATCCGCCAGGACACCCCGGACGTAAAAACCTTCCAGGTGGTGGGTCTGGACGGCAGAAAGCCCTTCCTCCATATCCCCGGACAGTGCGCCATGCTGTCCATGCCGGGCATCGGGGAAGCTCTGTTCTCGATTACCTCCTCCCCTACCAACGAGGAACACCTGGAGTTTTCTATCAAGAAGTGCGGCTGTGTCACCGACTGGCTCCACGCCGTCGAGCCGGGGCAGCAGGTGACGCTGCGGGGTCCCTACGGCAACGGCTTCCCGGTGGATACCGCGTTTGCCGGAAAGGACCTGGTATTCGTGGCGGGCGGCATCGGGCTGGCTCCCCTGCGGAGCGTCATCAACTACGTCCGGCACTACCGGGACCGCTACGGCAGCGTGGACATCGTCTACGGCTCCCGAAGCAAGGCCGATCTGGTGGACTATCAGGAAATCCTGGACGAATGGTGCAAAGAGGACGGCATCTCCGTCCATCTGACCATCGACAACCCCCAGCCGGACTGGGACGGCCACGTAGGCTTTGTGCCCAACTACGTCAAGGAGCTGGGGTTCGATACAGGAAAAACGGTCATCATGTGCGGCCCGCCCGTCATGATCAAATTCACCCTGGCGGGGCTGATGGAGCAGGGCTTCCCGAGAGAGCAGATTTATACCACCCTGGAGCTGCGCATGAAGTGCGCCCTGGGCCGCTGCGGGCGGTGCAACATCGGCGACAAGTACGTCTGCAAGGACGGTCCCGTGTTCCGGCTGGACCAGCTGGACCAATTGCCTGATGAGTACTGAGATCACGGACGCGAAGCGATAAGAAAAGTTTCGCCGGCCTTTTCAAAGGCCGTGGGGTCCAGGGGCAAGGCCCCTGGCAGGTTTGGACGGAGTCCAACACTCCCTCGTCCGTTCATTTTTGAGGAGTTGTATATATGGAACAAATGGTAACTGTTTATCTCTTCGGGAAGCGGTATCAGGTTCCCGAGAGTCTGACCATCATGGAGGCCATGGAGTACGCGGGCTATCAGCTGGTCCGGGGCTGCGGGTGCCGCAACGGGTTCTGCGGGGCCTGCGCCACCATCTACCGCATCGCCGGGGACCGGGAGCTGAAGGGCTGTCTGGCCTGCTCCACCAAGGTAGAGGACAACATGTACGTAGCTGCCCTTCCCTTCTTCCCGCTGGTGAAGGAAATCTATGACATCGAAAAGGTCAAGCCCACCGAGCAGATCATGATGCAGCTGTACCCTGAAATCTACGCCTGCGTGGGCTGCAGCGCCTGCACCAAGGCGTGTACCCAGGGCCTGGACGTGATGCAGTACATCGCCTATGCCCAGCGGGGCGAGTACGAGAAGTGCGCCGAGGAGTCCTTCGACTGCGTGATGTGCGGCGTGTGCTCCTCCCGGTGCCCGGCGGGCATCTCCCACCCCCAGGTGGCGATGCTGGCGCGGCGGCTCAACGGAAAATATCTGGCACCCCACTGCGATCACCTGGACGAGCGGATTGCGGAAATCCGGGACGGCAAGTTCATCCCGCTCATTGAGAGCCTGATGGGCAAGTCCATCGAGGAGATGCAGGAGCTGTACAACAACCGTGAAATTGAGAAATAAGGAGGGCTGCGGACATGTATCTTGATCCTGTGATCCAGGCGTCGGCTGAAAAAGTGGCCGCCGCCCGTGCGGAAAACGTGAAGCTGGACCCCCGGCGCATGACCGCCGAAGAGAAGGACCAGCTGCTGAAAACCTACCATCCCGACTACCGGGAGGACCAGTTCCAAATCCTGCAGGCCGGTCCCAACAAGGGGGACAAGGTACCCCACGAGCTGGCGGACCTGCTCCAGGCCAACCCCCGCATTACGGCGGCGGACGTGGACCTGACCGCGCCGGACTACGACGTGGACGTGCTGGTCATCGGCGGCGGCGGCGCGGGGACCTCCGCCGCGATTGAAGCCCACCAGGCCGGGGCGAAGGTCATGGTGGTAACCAAGCTGCGCATGGGCGACGCCAACACCATGATGGCGGAGGGCGGCATCCAGGCCGCCGACAAGCCCAACGACTCCCCCGCCCAGCACTTCCTGGACGCCTACGGCGGCGGACACTTCGCCGCCCAGAAGGACCTGCTGGCAAAGCTGGTGACGGAGGCCCCGGAGGCCATCCGGTGGCTGAGCGAGCTGGGGGTGGAGTTCGACAAGGCCCCCGACGGCGCCATGATCACCACCCACGGCGGCGGCACCTCCCGGAAGCGGATGCACGCGGCCAAGGACTACTCCGGCGCGGAGATCATGCGCACCCTGCGGGACGAGGTCCTCAACCGGAACATCCCCGTAGTGGACTTCACCGCCGCCATTGAGCTGGTACTGGACGAGAACGGCAGATGCGCAGGCGCGGTCCTGATGAATATGGAGACCCGGGAGCTGAAGCTGGCCCGGGCCAGGACGGTCATCCTGGCCACCGGCGGCGCGGGGCGGCTGCACTACCAGGGCTTCCCCACCTCCAACCACTACGGCGCCACCGCCGACGGCCTGATCCTGGGCTACCGCGCGGGCGCGAAGCTGCTGTACGCCGATACCCTGCAATACCACCCCACCGGGGCGGCCTTCCCGGCGCAGATTTTCGGCGCGCTGGTGACGGAAAAGGTCCGCAGCGTGGGCGCGATGCTCATCAACGCCAACGGCGAGGCGTTCATGAACCCCCTGGAGACCCGCGACGTCTCCGCCGCCGCCATCATCCGGGAGTGCTCCGACCGGGGCAACGGGGTCAAGACCCCCGCCGGATACGCCGTGTGGCTGGACACCCCCATGATCGAGATGAAGCACGGCAAGGGCGCCATCGAGAAGCGTATCCCCGCCATGATGCGCATGTTCGGCAAGTACGGCATCGACATCCGGGTGGAGCCCATCCTGGTCTACCCCACCCTGCACTACCAGAACGGCGGCCTGCACATCACCGCAGGCGGCCAGACGGACGTGGAAAACCTCTTCGCCGCAGGCGAGGTGGTGGGCGGCATCCATGGCCGCAACCGTCTGATGGGCAACAGCCTGCTGGACATCATCGTCTTTGGCCGCAGCGCCGGGCGGAACGCCGCCGATAAATGCAGGAGCGTCCAGCCTGGAAAGCTGTCCCTGGCCCACGCGGAGCAGTTCCGGCAGGGCCTGGAGGCGGCGGGCATCGCTTCGGAAAAGGTCTCCCCCAGGCTGCTGCCCACATACAACTCCCTGAAGAAGGATTTCTGATACCGCCCTGCGGGGCCCTTCATCCACCACACCAGGAGGTGACTCTATGGAAAAGAAATACCGGGCGAAGCAGGCTTCCGATTCCCTCCTGGTGGGGGCGCTGCTCAGCGTCTCCGGCGGCTTACAGGACGCCTACACCTACAATGTCCGTGACGAGGTCTTTGCCAACGCCCAGACCGGCAACATCGTCCTGCTGGGCCAGAACCTGATGCTGGGCAACTGGGAAATCGCCCTGAGGTACCTGATGCCGCTGATTGCCTTCGCCGGAGGGGTGTATATGGCGGAGGTCATCCACACCCGCTTCCACAGCAGAGGCATCGCCATGCACTGGCGGCACGCGGTGCTGCTGGTGGAGATCATCCTGCTGATGGGCGTGAGCTGGATGCCCCAGAGCTGGAACCTTCCGGCGAACATGCTGGTGAGCTTCGTATGCGCCATGCAGGTGGAGGCATTCCGGGAGCTGGAGGGCAGCTCCTACGCCACCACCATGTGCATCGGCAACCTGCGCAGCGCCATGGAGAACCTGTACTACTGGCGGAAGACCGGCGAGGACTCCCGCCGTCACAAGGCGGCGGTGTACTTCATCGTCATCGTCTTTTTCCTCGCCGGCGCGGCCGCCGGAGGCGTCCTCTCCCAGTCCTGGGGCGAGGCGGCCATCCTGCTGTGCTGCCTGCCGCTGCTGCTGGCCTTCGCGCTGATGCTGCGCATCCGGGACCGGCGGCTGCGCTTCCTCTCCCTCATGACCGGGGCCGAGGAGGACGAGGCCATGGTCAACGGCGGGGAGGAGCCGGGACAGGAGCCTTAACGCCTTTCATAACAGCGGCGGCCCCGTGGGAACACGGGACCGCCGCCGCTTCTGTTTTACGCCCGGTCCGCCGGGAAGCGGATTCCCGCAGACTGCCGGGCCCTGGTCAGCAGCCCGCTGACCAGCAGGCTGCGCCGGAGCATTTCATAGCAGGCGGCCAGGTCCCCCGCCTGCATCTGCCGGGCGAACGCACGGAACTCCATCTCCATCCGGTGCTCCACCGGCGTGTGGAAGCGCTCCACACCGCCATCCTTCCGGCGCAGCGTCACCGCGCCGCACAGGTTGGCGGGGGTATCCTGCGTCAGACAGCCTTCGGCCCCCTGGATGACGTACCGGCTGGGAGCGGAGCAGTCTTTGGCCGCGATGCTGACCGCCTGGAAGCCAGGATACCGCAGCGTCACCACCCCGCTGGTATCAATCCCCCGCTCCACGTTGGCGGAATACGCCAGCTCCTCCGGCTCCCCGAACAGGCCCGCAAGCCAGTGGAAGTTATACAGGTTCAGGTCCATCAGCGCCCCGCCGGACCGCGCCGGGTCAAAGGCCGCCGGGACCTCTCCCCTGCGGAAGGCGTCATAGCGGCTGCTGTACTGGCTGAAATTGCAGCTGACCAGCCTGACCTCCCCCACCTGGGGCAGCTGCTCCCGCAGCGCGGCGTAATCCGGCTGATAGACAGTGGTGACGGCCTCATACAGGAACAGCCGCCTGACTTCCGCCAGGGCCGCCAGCTCCTCCGCTTCCCGGAGATTGCTGGACATGGGCTTCTCAGCAATGACGTTCCATCCCGCCCGGAGCGCCTGCCGCGCCATCTCCGTATGCAGGGAGTTGGGCACGGCGATGTAGACCGCATCTGCCTCCGCGCCCTCCAGCATGGCGGCGTAATCCGTATATACCGGCGGCTGGCCGCACTGCGCGGCCAGGGCCCGCCCCTTCTCAGCGCTGCGCGCCGTGGCGCAGACCGCCGCCGTCTCCCAGCCCCACCCCGCAAGATGGGGGAGAACATCCTCCACGATCTTTCCGGTCCCAACAATTGCAATTTTCATCAGCGCACCTCTTCCCTTCTGGTTTTCACAGCGTCAGTATAGCAGAAATCCGCCCGCCAGACAAGCCGGAGGGAGAGCATAATCCGTCCAATTACGGCCATCCTAACCCCATTGAGGTGATGGTATGGACTCCATATGGACCCAAACGGCGCAGCTTCCCCGATCGGAACCCCTGCGCTCAGACCTGAGAACCGGCGTGCTGGTCATAGGCGGCGGCATGGCCGGACTCCTGTGCGCCTATGAGCTGGCCCGGGCGGGGGTGGACTGCGCCCTGGTGGAAGCGGACCGCACCGGCGGCGGCATTACCAGAAACACCACCGCGAAAATCACATCCCAGCACGGCCTGATCTACGACAAGCTTATCCGGGAATTCGGCGTGGAAAAGGCCCGCCTCTATCTGGAGGCCAATCAGTCCGCGCTGGAGGCGTACCGTGAGCTGTGCCGGGACATCGACTGCGGCTTTGAGGAGAAGGACGCCTTTGTCTACTCCACCGGCAGCCCGCAGAAAATTCACCGGGAGCTGGAGGCTCTGTCCCGCCTGGGCTTTCCGGCGGAGGAGGCCACGGAAACACCTCTGCCCTTCCCCATAGCGGGGGCGGTAAAATTCCCGCGCCAGGCGCAGTTCCATCCTCTGAAATTCATGGCCGCCATCGCAAAGGGCCTGCGGATTTTCGAGCGCACAAAGGTCCTGGAGCTGGGCCCCGGAACGGCGGTCACCAGCGGCGGCACCATCTCGGCGGAGAAGATCATCATCGCCACCCACTTCCCGCTCCTGAACAAGCACGGCGGCTATTTCCTGAAGCTGTACCAGCGCCGCTCCTATGTGCTGGCGCTGAAAAACGCCCCGGCTGTAAACGGGATGTATGTGGACGAAGACGGGAAGGGGCTGTCCTTCCGGAATTACGGCGGCCTGCTCCTCATAGGCGGCGGCGGTCACAGGACGGGCAGGCGCGGCGGCGGCTGGCAGGAGCTGGAGAACTTCGCGCGGAAATACTGGCCCGACGCCCGGGAAGCCGCCCGCTGGGCCACCCAGGACTGCATGACCCTGGACGGCGCGCCCTATATCGGGCGGTACGCCAGAAATACCCCCAACCTCTATGTCGCCACGGGCTTCAACAAGTGGGGCATGACCTCCGCCATGGCGGCGGCAAAGCTCCTGACGGATTTGGCGCTTGGGCGGGATAACCCCTGTGAGGCTGTATTTTCCCCCTCCCGGACGGTCCTCCGCCCCCAGCTGGCAGTCAATGGGCTGGCGTCCGTTCTGGGGCTGCTGACGCCCACCGCGCCCCGCTGTCCCCATATGGGCTGCGCATTGAAATACAACGCCGCCGAGCGCAGCTGGGACTGTCCCTGCCACGGCTCCCGCTTCCAGGAGGACGGGACGCTGATTGATCATCCAGCCACGGATGACAAGAGGAACCTGTAGGCGGCGGCGCGGTCCGGGCCGTCCTTTGTACCGGCCCCTCACCAGACACCCATGCCGGTCATGGCTTTGGACGCCGCCTCCTCAATGCGTTTCCGGTTGTCCGCCCTCACCTCCGGCGGGGGCTCCGGCATGGCCCGCGTGAAGCACCGGGAGGTCCCCATAGGGCTTTCAAAGATGGTAAGCTCCACCACCTGCACCGGCTCTCCGCCTGCCTGGATTTCCTGAAGCCCGGTCTGCCGGGTGATGGTCAGCGGATACGTTTTCCCGCTCACTGTCTCCGTTGTATGTATGACTCTGGTTTCCATTCTGTTCACCCCGTGCCACCTTACGCGGCCTATGGCCTGTCCTATGAATCGCGCCTGGATTTTTCATCACAATGCGCTCAAGCCAGACCCATGGAGCGGGAAACAGAAAGCGTAAACGAATCATTGAGATCATAGAATGAATTGTTTCAGAACCGGTCATCCTTTCAGGAGGTGATTCCCATATCCACAACCCCCGATCTGCTGGGTCAGACCGCCGCTGCCTACCTCCGCAAATCCCGTATGGAGGAGGGTATGGACACGGAAGAGGTCCTGCGCCGCCACCGCCAGGGGCTCAATGAGTGCGCCCAGCGCCACGGCCTGGATATTGTGGCGTACTATCCGGAGGTCGTCAGCGGAGAGAGTCTGTACGCCCGCCCGCAGATGCTTCGTCTGCTGGAGGACGTGGAGGCCGGTAAGTATGACGCCGTGCTCTGCATGGATCTGGACCGTCTCTCCCGCGGACGGATGACGGACCAGGGAATCATACTGGACGCTTTCAAGGACAGCGGTACTTTGATCGTTACTCCGGATAAGGTCTACGATCTGTCTGACGAGATCGACGACGAGCTGGCGGAATTCAAGACCTTCATGTCCCGCCGGGAGTATAAGATCATCAACAAGCGACTGCGGCGGGGGCTCAGGCGGTCCATTCAGGACGGCTGCTATGTAGCCAACGCCCCCTATGGATACAGGAAGACCACCGTTGACCGGAGGCCCACACTGGAGATATACGAGCCGGAGGCGAAGTTTGTGCGCATCATGTTCAGCATGTACGCGGACGGATACGGCTGCCAGTCCATTGCCAGCCAAGTCAACGCCATGGGCGCCCGCCCGCACCGCTCCGACGCCTTCTCCCGGAACAGCGTCGCGCAGATTCTCCGCAATCCCGCCTATATCGGTAAGATTGTCTGGGACCAGAAAACGCATATCAGGAGGAACGCCAATGGCATTCCCAAGCATATCACCATCTGCAATCCACGGGAAAAATGGACTGTTGCCGATGGACTCCACCCTCCCATTATAGAGGAAGAGCTGTACGGCAAGGTGCAGGGCATCATGGCTGGCCGGTATCATCCTGCCAGAAATGACGGCACGGTCAGGAGTCCCCTTGCCGGGCTGGTGAAGTGCGCCAACTGCGGGAAGCATATGCAGCGGCTGGTCATGAAGGGGCAGGCATATCTGCTCTGCACAAGGAAGGGCTGCTGCGCTTCCGCAAAATTTGATCTGGTGGAGGCCCGCATCCTCGCCCACCTGGAGGATGTCCTGACGGGAATCACTCCGGAGAAGCCCGTCCGCACACAGGACCTCTCCCCCCTTCTGGAAACGCTGGACGCAATTACCAGAGAAGCCGCCGCCGCCGCCCGGCAAAAGGCCCGGCTCCATGAGCTGCTGGAAACAGGCGAATATGATCCGCCTACCTACCGGGAGCGCATGGCCGTTGTCAAGGCGAAGCTGGAGGACCTGGAACGCCGCCAGGAAAACGCGCGGCTCCGCCTGGAGCAGGCCCGAACCCGCAATCCAGCCGCTCAGGCTGTGAATATTCAGACTGTCCTGGACGCGTACCGCACCAGCGATGCCGCCCACAAAAACGCCCTGCTGCGCACAGTGGTCCAACAGATCACCTACCACAAGGCGAAAAAAACGAAGCCCGCCGAATTCGATCTGGACTTCATCCTTATATCCCATTGATTTTTTTTAGCGCAATATCTATAGAGCGCTGTATCTTTATCGCGGCAGCTGTCAAAGATTTTCTTGGTATGGATACAAACGGCCTCACAGTTATCCCGATTGCCGGAGACGGGGCCGGGAACGATGCGTTCAGGCATAATGGAACCTCCTAAATAGTATCTTGAGTCGTTGGAAGGCTGTCGGCCTTCACTTCAGTCTATGCGCCTCGCCGCCGGGTGTGAAAATTTGGGCTATACAAATTCGTCCGGGACAGGTATAATAGGGACAGCCAGGTGATTGGCTTTCGGATATAAATACGATCTCAGTACGATTTCAGGAGGTGCCTTATGAGCGAGTTCGGGTTTATCAGCGACAAGCTGGAGATCAAGTTCCTGATATTGTACATCGCCTCCCGTCTGGTGGAGCCAGTCCCCTTTGAAGTCCTGCAGGACCTTGCCATGTGCGACAGCGGAGTGGATTACTTCGGCTTCTCGGAGTGTCTGGCGGACCTGGTCCGCACGGAACACATGGCCCGGTCGGAGGATCTGTACGCCATCACGGACAAGGGCCGCCGCAACAGCGGTATCTGCGAGACCAGCCTGCCCTATTCCGTGCGGATGCAGGCGGAGCGGAAGCTGGCCCAGTGCAACGAGCAGCTCAAGCGCCGCGCCCTGGTAGGGGCCTCCATCCAGCCCCGTGAGAAGGGGGGGTATGAGGTCACCCTCTCCCTCAGCGACGAGCTGGATGAGCTGATGACCCTGCGCCTTCTGATTACCCGCCAGGATATGGCTCTGGATCTTCAGAACCGCTTCCGGGCGCACGCGGAGGAAATTTATTCAAAGATTTTGGCGGACCTGTACGGGGGGACTGTGTAGGATGGGGGGCGTTCTTTTCTTTATGAATAAAGAAAAGAACCAAAAGAAACACTTTTTGCCCGCCCTGCGGGCCGAAAGCAGCAGGCAGCGGGAAATCTTCCGCTGCCTGCTGCTTTCACATCTGCTTCATCTTGCGAAAATGATCTTCTCGCTGTTGAACATTTTAGCCAGTACGAACACGCCCAGCAGCGTGACCAGGAAATTGACCCCGACGGTAATCCCCACGCCCACCGGCAGCGTCGAGAAGGAGAACACGCCTGTCATGCACTGCACGCAGTTGTACAGCGGGATGCAGTACGCCGTCAGCTCCTGGGACGCTCCCCCGCCGAACATCCCCGTGATGCCAAGCCCCATCGACAGCAGCATCACCGGCATGGCATAGGTCTGGGCCTCCTTGATGGTCTTGGCGAAGGCGGACAGGATGGAGGTCAGCGTCACCAGCACCAGCACGGTGGATAAAATCACCGCCGCCAGCAGCAGATAGTCCTGCACGCTGTAGATATCCGTCTTCAGTCCGTCCGTTACGCCGCCCATCATCTTCGGCAGGGACAGGACGGTCCCGATGGTACTGGATGCCGCTGAGACTGTGGAGATGACCGCCAGCGCCAGAATTTTTCCCAGAGCAATATCGCTGCGCCGGATGGGTGTGATGAGCATGGTGGCGATCGTCCCCCGCTCCTTCTCGCCCGCGATGGACTCCGGCGCCACGGCGGCGCACCCGGAGTACAGGAACATCATCAGCAGCATGGGCATCAGCATGGCGAAAAAGGACCCTGTCGTGTCCTCCGCCGTAGCCAGGTCGTACACCGCATCCCCGGCGTTCACGTCGAACTTGTTGACCATCTGCGCCTCATAGGCGTCCAGCAGCGCAGCCACTGTCCGGTAGACGAAGGTGGAATTTGTCGACGCGGAGTTGTAGTAGACCTCCACATTGGGCGCGGACTGTCCGGAGCGGATGTCATATTCCGCCACGGCCCCGTCGAACCCCTCCGGAAACACCAGCAGCAGGTCCAGCTCCTGGGCCGCGACAGCCTCCTTGGCCGCCTCCGCCCCGGACGCCTCCGCCGCAGGCAGGTCCGCCTCCCCCAGCAGCGCCTCCACGGACTCCGGCAGGCGCACCGCCTGAATGGCGGGTATGTAGTCCTCGTCCACCCCGAACGCGTCCCCCATGGCGCTCCCCATAAAGGAATACATCAGATAGACCAGCACGCCCGGCAGCAGGATGCTGACTACCATCCGCCTGTCTCCGAAAAACCGGGCCAGCTCCTTCCGCATGATGGTGAAAATACTGTTTTTCATTCCGCGTCACCTGCCGTTTCCTTATAAATCTCGAAGAACCGGTCCTCCAGGGCCATGCCGTCCTTTACCCGCTCCAGAGTGTCGCAGACGGTCATCCGTCCGCTGATGATAATTCCCACCCGGTCGCACAGCTTCTCAATCAGGCTGAAAATGTGGGTGGAGACAATGATGGTCTTCCCCTCCCCGCGAAGCTGCTCCAGGAAGTCCGTCACCACCCTGGCCGTCAGCACGTCCAGCCCGTTGGTGGGCTCGTCGAATATGATAATGTCCGGGTCGTGGACGATGGACACCACCAGCGACACCTTCTGCTTCATGCCGGTGGACAGGTTCGCCACCTTCACCTCCGCGAACCGGTCGATGCCGAAGCGCTGGAACAGCGCCGTTCTCCGCTGGTCCCGGACCTCCGGAGCCACCTTGTGGAGGGCCGCGAAGAAGTTGAACAGGTAGTTGGGCGTGAAGCAGTCCTCCAGCTTCAGCTCGCTGGTCAGAAACCCGATGCGTCCCCGCACCTTGTCCGGCTCCCGCACAACGCTGGCCCCGTCCACCAGGGCGTCGCCGCTGTCTGGACGGATCAGCGTCGCCAGCAGCCGCAGGGTCGTGGTCTTTCCCGCGCCGTTGGGTCCCAGCAGCCCGAAAATTTCCCCCTGCCGCGCGGTGAAGCTGAGCTGGTTCACCGCCGTGCGGACCTTTTCGCTGGTTTTCTCCAGCTTCTGCTGCCTGGCGGACAGCCGGAAGGTCTTGGTCAGACCCTGTACCTCCAGAATATCTCCCATAGTTCCTCCTTTTGGGGACGTGTCCTCTGCGTCCCGGTACATATCTGTCGGAATTTTGATATATCGCTGTGCGATAGATATAATATATCACCAAGCGATAGGTTTGTCAAGAGGGGCGAGGAAAAAAAGGCGCTTCCCTCTTGCCGTCCATAGTATAGCAGACCACGCCCGGGAAGTCAACTCAAAAGAGTTAATTTTTTCCCATGAAAACAGGTACACTAGAGTTATCTCTTTTGAGTTAGGATGTGACCATATGGCGGACACCAAGTCTGCGGTACGCGCCCGGATTCTGAACCTGTGCGCCCAGCGGAAGATCACCGTCAACCGTCTGGCGACCCTCAGCGGCGTGACCCAGTCCACCCTCAACAATATCGTCAGCGGCAGAAACAACAGCGTCACCGTCTCCACCATCAAGAAGCTCTGCGATGGGCTGGATATCTCCCTGCGGGAATTCTTCAACGTTCCGGCCTTCGACGATCTGGAGCAGGAGATCAAATAAGAAGCTGTACCCGCAGGCGGTATTCAACGCCTGTGGATACAGCTTCTTATTTGGGCTTCCTGGCGCGCTGCTGCCGTCAGACCAGCAGCAGCTCCGCCGCGAACACCGCCAGACAGCAGACGGCGGCCACGGCAAACAGGCTTTTGCCTCTCCAGGCCAGGAAAATGCCGGCGGCCAGGGCCAGCGCGCCTGCCAGCGGCGACTGGGTTGCCTCCACGATGGCGGGAAAGGTCATGACCGCCAGGGTGACATAGGGTACATAGAACAGGAAGGAGCGCAGAGTGCGGTTTGTGATCTCCCTGCGGATCAGGGCCAGCGGCGTGACGCGGATGAGGTAGGACACGCCCGCCGAGACCAGGATGTATACCCAGATATTCCTCATGCCGCCTCCCCCTCCCTGACCGGGAACAGGACCGCCGCAGTCAGGGCGATCACGACTGTGAGGAGGATGGTCTTCACCCCGGAGGGCACGCCCGCCAGCAGGCTCCAGCGGCTGGCGAGGAAGCTGGCGGCGAAGCTGATCAACACCAGCGCCAACACCACCCGGTCCTTTTTGGCAGGCGGGATGATGACGGCCAGGAACATGCCGTACAGTCCCACGCTGAGGGCGCTGACCAGCCGCAGGGGAAGGACGCTGCCCACAATGACGCCGAACCAGGTCCCCAGGCCCCAGCCGGGAAGGGCCACGGACACCGCGCCATAGGTGTACCAGGGCTCCAGGCGGCCCGGATAGGCGATGGAAATGCCAAAAATCTCGTCGGTCACGTCGAAGGCCAGGAGCATCCGGTGGAGCAGAGAGGTCTCCGGGGCCAGCTTCTGGCTGAGGGCGCAGCTCATCAGGAGGTAGCGGGCGTTGGCCACCAGGGTCATGACAGCCACCTCCAGATACCCCGCCCCGGCGGAGACCAGAGAGAAGACGGCGTATTCTCCGGCGGAGGCGTTGTTGGTGAGGCTTTCCACCATGGCCTGGACGGCGGAGAACCCGGCGTTTTTCGCGGCGACGCCCAGGGTGAACGCCACGGCGAAGTAGCCCAAAGCGATGGGCAGTCCGTCCCGGACGCCCCGGCGGAAGCAGATTTGTCTGGTATTCACGGACATTTCCTCCAGGAGTACAGTTTTTGCCCTGCTATTATATCCCTATGGAGAAATATGTCAAGTGGGAAAGTCTGTGTACCAGGAAAATCCATTTTGCAGGGGCGGATACCATCCCCCCTGCGCAGTGCAGTCCTGCATGGCCTGTGCCATTCAGGGCCGGAGCAGTCTGACAGTCAATCCCAGCAGCCGCCTCCCGTCAGGACTTCCGGCGCAGCAGGCCTGCGCTGCCCTCCAGCAGCTCCGCTCCCCGGACCAGAGGGCCGCAGTAAGCGTAGTAGTTTTCCCCTTGCTTATACTCATATTGCGCGACGACCGTCTGACCATCCAGCTCCGTGGTGTAATCGGTGTCCGCCGCAAAAAGCACAATAAGGGCCGCGAACAGCGTAAAAAAGGCGCATCCCACGCCGATTCCGGCTATCCCCACCCCCCGGCAAAGCCAGACGGCCACGGGATGCCAGCGTCCCGCAGCCGCCTCCCGCCAAAGCCATACCGCCGCCCAGACGGCCAGCAGGTCGCACCCGGTCAAAAAGCACATCCCGCAGGCCCGCCAGACCACGCTGCGCCAGGTCATCCCCCATTCTCCCAGCGCCATCATGCCCAGGATGATGACCAGCACCGGCAGGAGCAGCAGTATCAGCGCGGTCCAGGTCATCCGTTTTTTGTGCCCGCAGGACCATACGCCTGGCAGAAACGCCGCCAGGGCGGGCCATAAATACTCCATGATTTCCCTCAAGGCTCCGCCTCCCCAAAATCCTCTTTGTTCAGCTCCCAGCTGCCGTACAACCTCTCGCTGCCCCGCGTCAGAGGGCTGTGGTAAGCGTAATAATCCTGGTCCATCCAGGCGTATTCCATCACCATGCGCTCCCCTTTCACGACGGCCTCCCGGTCGCCGCCCGCCCAGATTGCGCCGAACAGCAGCCCGTACCATCCCACAGCCAGAAGAAGGATGGCGGTCACCGCCAGTATGGCGAAGCGTCCGGCCCCTCTGGCGGCGGGCTTCCACCCCTCGATCAATTTCCAAAGGAACGCCCCCGCCTGCGCCGTCAGTATCAGAATCCCGGCAACATAGGCCAGGGCGCAGGGCAGCTTCACACAGCTCCGCCACGCAAGGCCGCCGGACGCCAGGACCATCCCCCCGATACCGGCAATCAGCACAGGCGCCGCCAGAAAGCCGAAGACAGCCCACGCAATGATCCTCCTCCGGCTGGAGGCCCTGACCGCCAGCGCCAGTGAGAACATGGTCAAACAGATGGAAACCACAAGAAAAACCGGCATCGCTTCATTCCTCCTTTATGCCGGTGTCCGGGACATCCCCGCCAGCCTCCTTCCGCGCGGTTCCCGCCCCCCGGTGGACGCAGAGGGCGGCGAGATTCAGAAGAATCCCCACGCACATGGCCCCTCCGCTGAACCTGGCCGCCACAGGCACCACGTCCATCAGCGAGGACCAGTCCCCCTCCTTCACATCGTCATAAACGCCCAGATAGGCGAACAGCATCGCCAGCGCGCCGCAGGACAGGCTGAGGAACAGAAGCATCTGCCACCCGCCATGCTTGTTCCGTACCGCCCGGATCAGGTTGATTACCGCCAGCAGCAGCGCAGTCCCCCCCAGCATCAGCCACCAGAAATCCCAATACATCATCGCGTCCATTACGGCTCCTCCTCCGCGTACTCCAGGATGTCTCCCGGCTGGCAGTCCAGGGCCCTGCAGATGGCCTCCAGGGTGGTGAAGCGGATGGCCCTGGCCTTGTTGGTTTTCAGCACCGACAGGTTGGCGATGGTCACGTCCACCTGCTCGGAGAGCTGGCTGAGGGTCATCTTCCGCTTTGCCAGCATCACATCCAGATTCACAATGATCGGCATACCGCTTCCTCCTAAATGGTCAGGTCTCTGTCGGCCTTGAGATCGGCGGCCTTCAGCACCAGGTGGCTCAGCAGGAACGCCGCCAGCGCGACGGCAAGCCCCACCGTACACACCAGCAGCCCCAGCACCCACACCGGCGAGCCCGCCAGAATCTCCAGCGTCACCGTCCCCACGGCGCAGTAGCCGGTGTCCACCAGGGCGCAGAAGCCGATGCCGGTCAGCCGTCCGGCGTTCTTGTGGCAGAAGGAGTTGTCCCGTCCGATCTCCGTGCAGATCTGCCAGAACAGCGCCAGGGCGATGGCAATGGGAATGGCGCTGGCGCTGAGGGCGATGATCCCCGGCGCCACCAGCCAGGACAGATGGGCGTTTTGCCGCCCCATCTCCTCAATGCGGCTTGGAAAAATTTTAATGTAATAGACCGCCGCCATCACCGCAAGAAAAATGATGGTGCCCTTCAGCGTCCGCACCAGCCCGACTCGTTTCATGTTTCACGTCCTCCTTGTTGGTTGTGGCCACATCTTACCAGATGTATTTCTGTTTGTCAATATATTTTTATTGTTTTTCAATAAAAACTTTCTCTTTACCGGGAAGCGGGAATGTGCTATAATGGAGCCACCAAAATCAAGGAGGACTTCTTGACCATGATCGGACTTGCCTACGCCATGAGCGGAGAAATTCAAAGCATTCTGGACCATACCGGGGCGAAGCTGCTGGAGACCGTGTGCGGCGCGCCCATTTACGAGATTGAACCGGGCATCCTGGCCTATGCCGGAGGCGTCGGGAAGGTGAACGCCGCCATGAGCGCCCAGCTGTTCATCGACCGCTGCCACCCGGACTGGATCATCAACGCGGGCGTGGCGGGGAGCTTCCTGGACCTGCCCATCGGGACGCTGGTCCTGGCGGACCGCTTCGTGCAGCACGACGTGGACACCACCGCAGTGGGAGACCCCATCGGGCTGGTGTCCACGGTGAACCAGGTGGAGTTCCCCACCAGCGAGCCGGAAAAGGCAGCCGCGGTCCTGAAGGAGCTGGGTGTGGAGTTCCGGACCGGGAAGGTGGCCACCGGCGAGGTTTTCATGACCAAGGGCAGCCGCGCGGACTGGGTGGCGGAGACCTTCGCGCCCACGCTCTGCGAGATGGAGGGCGGGGCCATCGCCCAGGTATGCCTGCGCAACGGCGTGCGCTTCACCGCGCTGAAATCCGTCTCCGACCGGCTCTGCCAGGAGAACAACGCGGAAGAGTTCTTCAACTACGGCGAGGCGATGGCGAAGCTGAACGGCATCGTGCTGCCCTTTGCGCGGGGGCTGGCGCAGCTCTCCTGAGTACATGTCATAAGAGCCGCGCACTGACTGGAGGAGGCTGTCATGAGCTTTGCAATCAAGGATACCTTTTATTTGAACGGAGCGCCGTTTCAGATCATTTCCGGCGCGATCCACTATTTCCGTGTCGTCCCGGAATACTGGCGGGACCGCCTGGAGAAGCTGAAGGCCCTGGGGTGCAACACGGTGGAGACCTATATCCCCTGGAATTTCCACGAGCCCCACAAGGGGGAATTCCGCTTTGAGGGCAGTGCGGACGTGGAGCGGTTCGTCCGTCTGGCCCAGGAGGTGGGGCTGTATGTGATCCTGCGGCCCTCGCCCTATATCTGCGCGGAGTGGGAGTGGGGCGGAATGCCCGCATGGCTGCTGGCGGAGGACGGGATGCATGTCAGAACCTGCGACAGCCGCTGGATGACCCATGTGGCGGACTACTACCGGGTCCTGCTGCCGAGGCTGGCCCCGCTTCAAATCCACCGGGGCGGCCCGGTGATCCTGATGCAGCTGGAGAACGAGTACGGGTCCTACGGGAACGACAAGGAGTATCTGCGGCAGCTCCGGGACCTGCTGCGGAACGGCGGCGTCGAGGTCCCGCTGATTACCTCCGACGGCCCGGAGCACGACATGCTCCACGGCGGCACGGTGGAGGGCGTGTGGCCCACGTGCAACTTCGGCTCCCAGGCGGAGCGGCAGTTTCAGGTCCTGCGGGAATACGCGGGCAATGGCCCGCTGATGTGTACGGAGTTCTGGATCGGCTGGTTTGACCACTGGGGGAACAGCGGGCATTCCACCGGAAACCTGGAGGAGTCGGCAAGGGACCTGGACAAGCTGCTGGAGCTGGGAAACGTCAACCTCTACATGTTCCACGGCGGCACCAGCTTCGGCTTCATGAACGGCTCCAACTACGCCGACAGGCTGACGCCGGATGTGACCTCCTATGACTACGACGCGGTCCTGACGGAGGACGGGCAGATCACCGAAAAATACCAGCGGTATCAGGAGATCATCCGCAAGTACCGGAAGGTCCCGGAGGTGCGGCTGACCACGGACATCCGCCGCAGGGACTACGGGACGCTGGCGGTCCGGGAGAAGGTGGGGCTGTTCGCCGCGTTGGACGCGCTGAGCGCGCCGGTGGAGAGCGTCCGGCCCCAGCCCATGGAGCGGCTCGGGCAGAATTACGGCTACATCCTATACCGCACGGACCTGCGGACGGAGGAGCGGATCAGCCGTCTGCGGCTGCTGGAGGCCAACGACCGGGCCAGCGTCTTTGTGGACGGCAGACCCGTCGTGACGCTCTGCGACCGGGAGCTGCTGGAAGAGGTCAGGCTGGATGTTTCCTTTGAGAAGGGGGCGCGGCTGGACATTCTGGTGGAGAACATGGGCCGGGTCAACTTCGGCTTCCGGCTGGAGGACCAGCGCAAGGGCATCGGCCAGGGCGTCGTTATCAACGGACATATGCACGACCACTGGGAGCAGTACCCGCTGCCGCTGGACGATCTCACCCGGCTGGACTTCTCCGGGGCGTGGCGGGCGGGCCTGCCGGGGTTCTACCGCTTCACCCTGCATGTGGATGAGACGGCGGATACCTTCCTGGACTTCCAGGGCTGGGGCAAGGGCTGCGTGTTTGTCAACGGCTTCAACCTCGGGCGGTTCTGGGAGATTGGCCCTCAGAGACGGCTCTATATCCCCGCGCCGCTGCTGCGGACGGGAGAAAACGAGATCATTCTCTTTGAGACCGAGGGAAAGACGGCGGATACCATCGCCCTGCGGGACAGGCCGGACCTGGGCTGAGCGCGGCGAACAAACGGTTTTATCCATTCTCACACTTTCCCCCGGACCCGGACCTGTGGTATGCTGTCCTTGGTACCGAAGGACGGTCCAACAGCTGAAACAGGAGAAAATTGTCACCCAATGGGCGCTGGACACCGTAAAAGGTGAAATCCTTCCCGGCTGGCTGCTGCGGGAGCTCCAGCAATATGTGGACGGCGGCCTGCTGTACGTTCCCCAGGCCGGGAAGAAGCTGGCCTGGGGGGCGCGTTCCGGCGCGAGGGAGTACAGGCCTCGCGGATATTCGCGCCTATGCTGGTCCCGCTTTTCAGAAGTTGTTTCGAGAGAACGTATTCGTTATGCGTGCTTGTTATGTATTTGTACAGATT
>JAAWQM010000060.1 GCA_022800525.1 Oscillospiraceae bacterium | reverse complement strand
AATGCTTCTCGCAATCCGTTTTTTTGAGCCGCTATTCGGGGCTCTTATTGTTGTGCCCTTTTTCGGACTGCCTCCCTGGCTACTTCGTTTCAAACTTTTTTCCTTTCTACACCGGCGGTCGATATCGGCACAATCCCGTAGGGGCGGTGATCATCCGCCCCCACGATAATCCGGTGAGGTTCGATAAAACGGGCGGGTGATATCCGCCCCTACAAGGATTCAGGGGTCACGCCTTTCCTCCCTGCCTCAGCCGCCACCTCAAGCCGCTGTAACGCCGCTGTTGCTTGTCGTTGGCGGCCATGCGCCCCAGCGCGCCCTCGTCGCCCACAACCACCAGCAGCTCCCTGGCCCGGGTGATGCCCGTATACAGCACCCCCCGCACCATCAGCGCGGGCGCGGATGGCAGCGCCGCCAGCACCACCGCCTTGTACTCGCTGCCCTGGCTCTTATGTACCGTCACGGCGTAGGCCAGCTCCAGCTCCCCCAGCATGTCCGCCGTATAGGTGGCGGTGCGGTCGTCAAACCGGATGGTCAGCAGCTCCCCGGCGGGGTCGATTTCCTCCACTACGCCCACGTCGCCGTTGAAAATCCCCGACCCGGTCACGCCGTCCGCCCGTATCCACAGCACGTCGTAGTTGTTCCGGATCTGCATCACCCGGTCCCCGGTGCGGAACACCAGCTCCCCCCACGCCTTCTGCCGTTTCTCCGGCGCGGGCGGGTTCAGCGCGGCCTGCAGGGCCCGGTTCAGGGCTCCGGTCCCCCAGTCCCCCTTCCGGGTGGGGCACAGCACCTGGATCTGTCCCGGCTCCAGTCCCATGTTCTTGGGCAGACGGCTCCCGCACAGCTCCACCACCAGCTCCACCAGCGCCTGGGGCTCCCGGCGGCGCATGAAGAAGAAATCGCTGTCCCGGCTGTTGCGCAGCTCCGGCAGCTGCCCCTGGTTCACCGCGTGGGCTGCCCGGATGATTGCCGACGCCTGGGCCTGCCGGAAAATCTCCGTCAGGTTCACTGTCTCCACCCGCCCTGAGCGGATCAGGTCGCCGAACACGTTCCCCGGCCCCACCGACGGCAGCTGGTCCGGGTCTCCCACCATAATCAACCGGCAGTTGTCCCGCAGGGCGGACAGCAGCGCGTACATCAGCGGCAGGTCCACCATGCTCATTTCATCCACGACCACGGCCTCCGCCTGCAATGGTTCCTTCTCATTTTTCTGGAAGGAAAGCTCGTCCTCCTTCCAGGTCATGCCCAGGCACCGGTGGATGGTCTGGGCCTCCCTGCCGCACAGCTCCCCCAGCCGCTTGGCGGCCCGCCCCGTAGGGGCCAGCAGCAGCGTCGCGCAGCCCATCCGGTCCAGCATCGCCACAATGCCCCGCACGGAGGTTGTCTTACCGGTGCCGGGCCCGCCGGTGAGCAGGACCACGCCCTGCTTCGCCGCCAGCTCCACCGCCCGCCGCTGGGCAGGGGCGTAGGACAGCCCTTGGGTCTCCTCGATTTGCCCGATGATGGAATCGACCCGGTTGGCCACATAGTCCAGCCGGTCCGCCTGGCAGCGGAGCATCCGCTCCAGCTTCTCCGTAACGCCTGTTTCGGCCTCATACAGCCGCCGCAGATAGCAGGCATCCACCCGCGCCACCCGCTGGCAGCGGATGGTTCCCCGTCCGACAAGGTCATCCAGGGCCGTCTCCACCATATCGCCAGGGCAGTCGATGAGCTGGGCTGCTGCTGCGGCCAGCTTGTCCCGGGGCAGAAAGACATGTCCATTGTTCAGATTATAGGTCAGCTCGAAGAGGACGGCGGCCTCCACCCGCCGTCTGCTGTCCCCCGCAATGCCCATGGACAGGGCGATCTCGTCCATGACGGCGAAATCCACGCCGTACAGCTCGTCCACCAGCAGATACGGATTGTCCCGCACCGCGTCCATCGCGTCCCCGCCGTACCGGCGGTACAGCCGCAGCGCAAGACTCAGGGGCAGGTCGTTGAGGGACAGGAACTCCAGCAGCCGCCGCATCCCGGTCTGATAGCGGTAGCTCGCGCCGATCTCCTGGGCCCGGCGGGCGCTGATGCCCTTGATCCTGGTCAGCTTCTCAGGCTCCTCCTCCAGCACCGTCAGGCTGGCGGCGCCGAAGGTCTGAATGATGCTGCCGGCGGTGGAGGGACCCACGCCCTTGATAATCCCGGAGGCGAGATAGTTGTAGATCTCGTCCTCGGTGGTAGGCATGTGCCGCTCCACCTGCCGGGCCTCCACCTGATCGCCGTGGACGGGGTGATTGACCCAGCGTCCGGTGACGATCAGGTCCTCCCCCGGCGCGGCGCAGGGGATGGACCCGACCACCGTCACCGCCTCGCCGTCGCTGGTGACCAGACGCAGTACGGTGTATCCGTTCTCCTCGTTCTGGAAAATGACGTGGGAGATGGTCCCGTCGATGGTACAGCCGTTCATGATGTGGTCCTCCTCCCGGTTTACATATAGTAAAATTTTTACAGATTACGCAGATATGTATCGAATTTTACCCCGCCAAATACTCGGCTACCTCGTCCTGGCGGCACAGGGCCACCCACCGGTCCTGCCGGACCAGGAGCTTCGCCAGCGTCCGGCCCTCCTCCGTCAGTCCGCAGTCCACTACCAGCACCATGCCGAACAGCTCCTGCTCCCCCCGCAGGGCGCGCAGGGTCTTCACCTGTTCCTCCAGGCCCTCGCCTCCCCCCTTGGCGGGCAGCAGGGCGACTACGCCCCTCCGCCGCTCCGGTCCCGCGTACAGCACTGCCCGCACCGCCGTCCACATGATGGACGCCAGCCCGACAGCCGCTAAAAGCGCAATCAATCCGTCCTGCCATAGCTGCATAAGCGCCTCCCATCCGCCGCCAGAGGCGGCTTCGTTTTGCTAATGCCAGTCTATGCACACCGGTCCGGATTTGACAGTGCGGCGGCCTCAGCCGCTGTTTTGTAGGGCACGACGACCCGTCGCGCCCTACAAATACGGTGCTATTCCCTGAAAAATGATTTCCCTTTCCTAAATCAGACTCGCCACCCCGGACGTCAGGATGCTGATGGCAATTCCGGCGACCAGGATACCCGCGAAAATGGACGGCAGGGCTTTCCTTACAGGCATATCCAGGAACGCCGCCGCCAGCGCTCCTGTCCAGGCCCCCGTCCCCGGCAGGGGGATGGCCACAAACAGCAGCAGGCCCAGATATTTGTATTTCGTCACCTTCCGGCCCTTCAGATGGGCCTTTTTCTCCAGCTTATCCACGATTCGGTTCAGCGCGGGCATATGCTTCCGCAGCCAGCGAAAGATCTGCCTGATATAGACCAATATGAAGGGCACCGGCAGGATATTCCCAATAATCGCCGCCAGATACGCCGCCCATACCGGCAGCCCCAGCGCAACCCCGAAGGGGATGCCGCCCCGCAGCTCCACGACGGGGACCATGGAGGCCAGTATGGTAAAACAGAATTCACCCACAGGGCCCTCCGTCAGCCATTGCATCAAATCATTCGGGACTGCTTGCATGTCCATCGTCTTCATTCCTTCCTGCGGCCCCGTGAGGGGCGGACCATGTGAAAAGGTCCCGGCCCTTGGGCCGGGACCTCCAACAGGCTTATCTTACCACATCCAGGCGAAAGCCGCAAGAGTTTTCTCCCGGCCCGGCGGCTCAGGATATTCCATCCGCCGCCTGCATCTGTTTCAGCAGGCGTTCCATATTTTTCCTGTGCGGGATAATGACCTCGATATCGACTTCCGGATGAGCAGCCGCATAGGCCGTGAGCATGTCCATCAGATTGTCCTTGGATGCCATATAATCGTCAATGATTACCTGATCGGAACATCCAAGCCGTTTCAAAATGAGTGCTGAAACCACGCCAGTGCGGTCCTTGCCAGCCGTACAGAAATACATCACATTGGACTCCGCGTTCATGATCGTCCCAATGATTTCATCCATTTTCTCATCCAGCATTTTCCGGTAGACCTCATGCAGGTGCTCCAGCGACTTCGGCGTACCGCCGCCGCCTGTGACCGGAAGGTGAACATACCGGAACCCGTCCCGCTCCTTCAAGCCGCACGGTTTCCTGGCAAGCTCTTCATCCGACCTCAGATCAACAAGCGTGACAACGTCATGGTCCAGCAGCCACTGGACCTCCGGCTCCGTCAGGTTTTCCGGGAAGTCGCTTCTGATAAAACGCATACCGCCAACCGGCAAAACGCGCGTGTTCCTGGTCGATGGCAATAGAGAACTCATGTTGATCCCCCTTGCTCCGTTATCTCTCCAGCATTTTCTTGAGATACAGCCCCGTATAGCTGCCCTCGCAGTCCGCGACTTCCTCCGGCGTGCCGGTGCAGACGATGGAACCGCCGCCGTCGCCGCCCTCGGGACCCAGGTCGATGATGTGGTCCGCGCATTTGATGACGTCCAGGTTGTGCTCGATGACCACCACCGTGTTCCCCGCATCCACCAGTCTTTGCAGCACCTCCAGCAGCTTGCCCACGTCCTCGGTGTGCAGTCCTGTGGTGGGCTCGTCCAGGATATAGATGGTGCTGCCGGTGCTGCGCTTCGAAAGCTCAGTAGCCAGCTTCACCCGCTGGGCCTCGCCGCCGGAGAGCGTGGTGGACGCCTGCCCGACCTTGATATATCCCAGGCCCACGTCGCACAGCGTCTCCATCTTCCCCGCAATCTTGGGCAGGGGCTTGAAGAAGTCCTTGGCCTCCTCGGCGGTCATCTCCAGCACGTCGTAAATATTTTTCCCCTTGTAGCGTACCTCCAGGGTCTCCCGGTTGTACCGCTTGCCCTTGCAGACCTCGCAGGGGACGTAGATGTCCGGCAGAAAGTGCATTTCAATTTTCAGCAGCCCGTCGCCGGTACATGCCTCGCAGCGTCCGCCCCGGGTGTTGAAGCTGAACCGCCCTGCGTTGTAGCCTCTGGCCTTGGCCTCCGGCGTGGAGGCGAACAGCTCCCGGATATCGTTGAACACGCCGGTGTAGGTGGCGGGGTTGGACCGGGGCGTCCGCCCGATGGGACTCTGGTCAATATTGATGACCTTGTCCAGATGCTCCTCCCCCTCAATGTCCCTGTGCTTCCCGGCGCGGCACTTCATGCGGTTCAGATCCGCACCCAGGCGTTTGAACAAAATCTCGTTGACAAGGGAGCTTTTCCCCGACCCGGATACGCCGGTCACGCAGGTAAAGGTCCCCAGGGGGATCTCCACGTCAATATCGCGCAGGTTGTTTTCCGCCGCGCCCCGGACGGTCAGCGTCTTGCCGCTGCCCTTGCGCCGCGCCTCGGGAACGGCGATATACCGCTTGCCGCTGAGGTACTGCCCCGTCAGCGACGCGGGCGCGGCGGCAACCTCCTCCGGTGTGCCCGCGGCGATGATATGCCCGCCGTGGGTCCCAGCGCCGGGGCCTACGTCGATGATATAGTCCGCCGCCCGCATGGTGTCCTCGTCGTGCTCCACCACAATCAGGGTGTTGCCCAGGTCCCGCAGCTGCCGCAGGGTCTCCAGCAGCTTGTCATTGTCCCGCTGGTGCAGTCCGATGGACGGTTCGTCCAGGATATACAGCACCCCCATAAGGCTGGAGCCGATCTGGGTCGCCAGCCGGATGCGCTGGCTCTCGCCGCCGGAGAGGGTGGCGGCGCTGCGGCTGAGGGTCAGATATTGCAGCCCCACGCTGCGCAGGAACCCCAGCCGGGAGCGGATTTCCTTCAGAATCTGGTCCGCGATCATGGCCTGCGTCCTGGTCAGCGTCAGCCCGTCCATGAATTTCAGCGCGTCGGACACCGGCAGGGTGGTGAAATCATGGATGCTGCTGCCGCCTACGGTGACGGCGAGACTCTCCATTTTCAGCCGTCTGCCCTTGCACACCGGGCAGGGACACTCGCTCATGGTCTCCTCCAGCTCCCTGCGGGAGGACTCGGACTGGGTGTCCCGGTAGCGGCGCTCGATGTTGTTGCAGATGCCCTCGAAGGGCTGGCGCAGCGTGCCCTTGCCCCGGGGCTGATCGTAGTGCAGCTCCAGCTCCTCCCCCTTGGTGCCATAGAGGATGATGTCCTTCACCTCCTTGGACAGCTTCTTCCAGGGGGTGGTCAGCTTGAACTTGTATTTTTTCGACAGCGCGTCAAAATACATGCGGCTGATGCCGTCGCCCCGGATATTGTTCCACCCGGAACACTGAATGGCCCCCTCCAGAATGGTTTTCTCCTCATCGGGGACGATGAGCATGGGGTCCACCTTCAGCTGGCTGCCCAGTCCCGTGCAGGCGGGGCAGGCCCCATAGGGGTTGTTGAAGGAGAACATCCGGGGGGTCAGTTCCTCAATGGACACGCCGCAGTCCTCACAGGCGTAGTTCTGGGAGAACAGCAGATCCCGCTCCTCCTCCCCCAGCACGTTGGCGACGGCGATGCCTCCGGCCAGATTGGAGGCGGTCTCCACGCTGTCGGTCAGCCGCTGGCGGATGTCCAGGCGGACCACCAGCCGGTCCACCACGATCTCAATATTATGCTTTTTGTTCTTCTCCAGCTTGATTTCCTCGGTCAGCTCGTAGAGACTCCCGTCCACCCGGACACGGACATAGCCGGACTTCCGGGCGTCCTCAAAGACCTTGGCGTACTCGCCCTTCCGGGCGCGGACCACCGGGGCCAGAATCTGGAGCCGCGCTCCCTCCGGCAGCTCTAAAATCTGGTCGATGATCTGGTCAATGGTCTGCTGGCGGATCTCCTTGCCGCAGACGGGACAGTGGGGCGTGCCCACCCGCGCCCAGAGCAGGCGGAGGTAGTCGTAAATCTCTGTCACCGTGCCCACGGTGGAACGGGGGTTCTTGCTGGTGGTCTTCTGGTCGATGGAGATGGCGGGGCTGAGTCCGTCGATGTAGTCCACATCCGGCTTTTCCATCTGGCCCAGGAACATGCGGGCGTAGGAGGAGAGGGATTCCACATACCGCCGCTGGCCCTCGGCGTAGATGGTGTCGAAGGCCAGGGAGGATTTGCCGGAACCGGAGAGGCCCGTCACCACCACCAGCTTGTCCCGGGGGATTTCCACGTCCACGTTTTTCAGGTTGTTCTCACGCGCGCCTTTGATATAGATTTTATCCTGCATAGATTCTTCATCTCCTCTTGGGTGTAGGGGCGGTACTGAACCGCCCGTTCAATCGAAACGCTGGCCATTATCCTGCGGGCGGATAATATCCGCTTCCTATAGGAATCTTGTCAGCCGCAGGGCCCCGTCCCGGAGGAGTTCAATATTTTCCTCCTCCAGCACGGTGTCCTTGCTGGTATGGATGCGGTCCATGTAATAGCCGACGATCTTTTTATACTTCAGGGCGCAGACGCCCACGCCCATTTTAAACGCCTTGTTGTCGCTGGGGTAAAAACCGAAGCTCCGGACCACCTCTGTCCTTTTCTTCCCCCGGCCCTCGAACGCGGCCTCAATGCGCCGCAAGGTCTCCTCGTCCTTTTTCAAAGGCTCTCCGGGGAAAAACTGGATGAAGTCCCCGTCGGACACGCAGTCGAAGTTGATGTTCAGCGTCTCCTTTTTCGCCTTTTTGTGGGCCTTCGTGAACGCCGCGGAGCCAAACAGCCCCTTCTCCTCGTTGTCGAAGAACACGAAGCAGACCTTTCCCCGGTCCTCCTCGGGCATGGCAAGCGCGGTCTCCAGCAGCGTGATAACCCCGCTGGTGTTGTCGTTGGCGGTGTGTCTGTTGGCCTTGCCGTCCAGAATCCACCAGACGAAGAACGCGCACAGGGCGATGGATGTGAAGGGCATCAGCAGCAAAAGCCCTGGGGACCGCAGCGCCACAATCACGGCCAGGAGCGCCCCCTCCATCACCGCGAGCGCCAGGAACAGCGGGATAATCAGCAGAAGCTGGTAGCAGACGAAGAAGAACATGTTCCGGGGGGTGATGAAATTGGGCACTGGCAACACGGCGCAGGTATCATAGTGGGCGGAAAAGATCACCTGCGCCGTGTCCGGGCCGCCCACCACCACATTCTTTGCGGCGAAGCCCTCTTCTACCCTGGGCGCATACCCGGCGGCCTCCAGCTCCCCGCACAGCCAGACGCGGAAGGCTTCCTTTTGCTTTTTTGATTTCCGGACCTGGAAACCGGACATGATTTTCTGAGACTGCGGCGTCATAACAGCACCTCTCCTTTGGGAACCGCATAGTAAATGTCTTCCTGCCATTTCCCGGCCACGATTACTCCTTGCAGGGGCGCACAATGTGCGTCCCTGCACTGGATTTTGCGTATCCAACCTCCTGCGTCACCGGAAATCAGCATCTTTCCTCCGACCGTCCCAACAGATAATCGGTAGTCACGTCGAAATAATCGGCCAGAATCATCAGGGTTGTGGCGGGGACATTGATCTCACCATGCTCAAGCCTATGATAATTTCGCATGGAACATCCCAAAAAATCGCCCATTTCCGATTGTTTCAGTCCTTTTTCCACACGAAGGTCTTTTAACCGGATTGCAAAATTCTCCAATCCTTTTTTCATATTTTACCTCCCTTACCTATTGACAAGACAGATTTTGTCAATTATAATGTCGCCATAGGATAAATTTTGTCAAACGGAAGAATTATTCCATGTCCAACATCTACGAATGGCTTTTCGACTGCTATGCCCTGCCGAAATTGCGGAGCGTTGAAAGCAGCCATGACGACGCCCTGTCCGCCTTTGCGGAACGCGTGGGACTGCCTGGAAAAACGCGCCTGCTGCTCCATGATATGGTCTCCAACATGCGTCTGGAGCTGGGCGTTGAGGCGTTTGCTCTGGGAATCCGGTTCGGCCTGCGGCTGAGCAGCCAGCGCACCCGGCGCAGGGAACCGGGCTGGCTACTGGATTTCCTTCCGCAGCTCGATGATCCGGTCCCGTAACACCGCCGCGTACTCGAATTCCATCATCTTGGCAGCTTCCTTCATCTGCTTCTCCAGCTTGGCAATCTCCTCTTCGGTCTCCTTTTTGGTCAGCTTCTTGCCGGACTTCCTCTGGGTCTCCGCCTCGGATTTGCTCAGCTCCAGAATCTCCCGCACGGACTTGATGACCGTCTTGGGCACGATGCCATGCTCCTTATTGAAATCGTCCTGGATTTTCCGCCGCCGCTCGGTCTCGTCCATCGCGGCGCGCATACTGCGGGTAATGGTGTCGGCGTAGAGGATAACCATGCCCTCCGCGTTCCGGGCGGCGCGGCCGATGGTCTGGATGAGGCTGGTCTCACTGCGCAGGAAGCCCTCCTTGTCCGCGTCCAGGATGGCCACCAGACTGACCTCCGGCATGTCCAGGCCCTCCCGCAGAAGGTTGATGCCTACCAGCACGTCGAACTCGCCCAGCCGCAGGTCCCGTATCAGCTCCATGCGTTCGATGGTCTCCACGTCGTGGTGCATATACCGCACCTTGATACCCGCTTTGGTGAGGTATTGGGTCAAATCCTCCGCCATTTTTTTCGTCAGCGTGGTCACCAGTACCCTCTCGTTCCGTTCGGAGCGGGCGTTGATCTCCCCAATAAGGTCGTCGATCTGCCCCGTCACGGGCCGGACCTCCACCCTGGGGTCCAGCAGGCCGGTAGGCCGGATGACCTGCTCCACGATCTGGTCCGCCCGGCTGCGCTCATAGTCCGCGGGCGTAGCCGAAACGAACACCGCCTGATGGAACCGCTCCTGGAACTCCTCGAACCGCAGGGGCCGGTTGTCGAACGCGCAGGGCAGCCGGAAGCCGTATTCAATGAGGCTCTCCTTCCGCGCCCGGTCGCCGTTGAACATGGCCCGCACCTGGGGCAGGGTCACATGGCTCTCGTCCACGAACAGGATAAAGTCGTCAGGGAAGTAGTCCAGCAGCGTCAAAGGCGGCGACCCCACAGGCCGTCCGGAGATGACCCGGCTGTAATTTTCGATGCCGGTGCAGTACCCCAGCTCCCGCATCATTTCCAGGTCGTAGGTGGTCCGCTGGCGGATACGCTGGGCCTCGATCAGCTTGCCGTTCTCCGCGAACCATTTTTCCCGCTCGTCCAGCTCCTTTTCGATCTCGCCGATAGCCCGCTCCATTTTCTCCTTGCTGACTACATAATGGCTGGCGGGCCAGACGGGAATGTTGGTCAGGCGGCGGATAATGGAGCCGGTGACTGGGTTGATCTCGCTGATCCGGTCGATTTCATCCCCGAAAAACTCCACCCGGATGGCGGAGTCCGCCCAGTAGGCGGGCCACAGCTCCACAGTGTCCCCCCGGACCCGGAACATGTTCCGTTCAAAGGCGATGTCGTTGCGCTCGTAGCGGATGTCCACCAGCCGCCGCAGCAGCTCATTGCGCTCCATCTCCGCGCCCACCCGCAGGGAGATCATCATTTTCTCAAAGTCGTCCGGCTCGCCCAGGCCGTAGATACAGCTGACGGAGGACACGACAATCACGTCCCTGCGCTCCAGCAGGGACGCGGTAGCGCTCAGCCGCAGGCGGTCGATCTCCTCATTGATGGAGGCATCCTTTTCAATAAAGGTGTCTGTGTGGGCGATATACGCCTCCGGCTGATAGTAGTCGTAGTAGGAGACGAAATACTCCACCGCGTTGTTGGGAAAGAACTCCTTGAACTCCTCGCAGAGCTGGGCGGCGAGGGTCTTGTTGTGGGCCAGAACCAGCGTGGGCCGCTGGACGGCCTCGATGACCTTTGCCATGGTGTAGGTCTTGCCGGACCCGGTGACGCCCAGCAGGACCTGCTCCCGCAGGCCGTCCTCAATGCCCTGGGCCAGCTTTTTGATGGCCTGGGGCTGGTCGCCGGAGGGCGTGTATTCAGAAACAACTTGAAAAGCAGGCATAAAAGACCTCCTTATAGCAGGAATCCTGATTCCGCCATGGAAATGTAATCGTTGTCGGCTATGATGAAATGGTCCACCAGCCGTACGCCCATGTTGTCCAGGGCCTCCCGCACGATCTCCGTGGAGGCCTTGTCCTCGCCGGAGGGCAGCGCCACGCCGCTGGGATGGTTGTGGGCCAGCACCACCAGCACCGCGCGGGTGCGCAGGGCGTTTTCCAGAATGCGCCGTACGTTCAGCCCCACGCTGCCCACGTCGCCCTCGCCCACCTTGCAGAGGTCCAGCTTTCTCCCCTTGGCGTCCAGGCAGAGCTGATACATGACCTCAGCGGGATGGGCGATAAAGATGTCCCGGAAGTACTCCCCAATGCGCTCCCGCGTGTCCAGGACCACCTCGTGGTCCGCCGCGAAGATCAGCGACTGCCGGTACAGCGGCGCAATAAGCTGGATGAGCACCGCGGCGTTCTTGCCGACGTCCGGCACCTGCGTCAGTTCCTCCAGCGGCGCAGAAAGGACGCCCTGCAGGCTGCCGAAGCGGTCGATGAGCGCATGCGCGATGGGGTTTGTGTCCTTACGGGGGATAGCGTAGAACAGCAGCAGCTCCAGCAGCTCGTGTTCCGCGAAGGACTCCGCTCCACAGCGGAGGAACTGGTCTCGTTTTCTGTCTCTGTGACCGTCATGGACACCCATTGTTTTTTCTCCTTTTTCCACCGGCCTGCCGCCGGCGGAAATTGTTTTCAAAATATTGTACCACACAAACAGATGTTTCACAAGGGGGGCGCCTTATTTTTTTGCAGTTTTATGCGGTGGGGGGGAGCGGTTTCTGTTCGATACCTCGGGGCTCCGCGCCCCGGACCTGCGGTTACTTTTGTCCTGTGACAAAAGTAACCAAAAACACACCAGAACCTGCGGTTCTGGACTCCCTTCCCGGTGATGCCTGCGGCATGACCTCGGCGGGGGATTTTCGGACACGCCCGCAAATGAAGAGCTGCGCTGCCCCATGAACGAATGGTCCTACGGGCATCTGATCTGGTGGTCTGGTAATATTCCAACTCCGGCTGACGCCCTGTTAAAGGGACAGAGCCTGCAACAGGGGGGGCATTCTATCGCTGGTTCTTTCTAAAGCCGATAAATCTGGTACAGGGGCGCACATTGTGCGCCCCCAATCCGAAGGGCTGCTTCGCAGTAAGGGCGATGCACCCGCAGGGCCGGATATCATCCGCCCGCCAATTGCCCCAATGCCTCCAATACCTGCTCAACTGTCATTTGCAGCTCATCCGGAATTTCCCTCCTCGCCGGAAGCACCGCCTGATATGCCTGCATCCCCGTTTCCTCCACCACAAACTCCGGCGGCTTGATTCCCAGCTTCTCACAGACCATCCTCTCAAACCCATAATAATCCACTGTATCCGTTGTCCCTACATGAAAGATGCCCTGCAAATCATGATCTAACACATACTTTGCATATTCTCCGATCTGCTTCGCCAATGTGACATTCACCGCGTCCCCCTGATAGCTATGGTGCGGTTCTCCATTCCGGCTGTGCTCCTCCAGATGCCGGATTCTCGGACACCCCATGGCCCACACGGAAGCCAGCCGGAAAATAATCAGCCGCTCCCCCAGTTTCTCCTTCAGCATAGCCTCACAGTCGCGCTTGAAAGTCCCATATTCCGATTCCGGAACCGGCGGGTCCGCCTCTGTCCAAGGCCGTGACAGATCGCCGTCAAATACGTTGGCCGTGGACACATACAGCAGCCGCTTGCCCTTCCCCGCCAACCAGTCCGCCAGCAGCTCATGATAAACCATCTGCGCCTGAAAATTTCCCCGGATGGTGGAAATAACGGTATCCGGGTCCTCCTGGCCCAGCGCTTCTATCAGCCGCTCCGGCTCCTCCACCGGCAGGCAATAGCCGCCCGGCGGCGCTCCATGTCCTGCCGCCGGAATGACCTGATATGTTCCCTCCAGTGCGTCATAAATCGCACTGCCTACCAATCCGCTGCTGCCCAGCAGCATAACCTTTTTCTTCAAAGCGCCCCGCTCCCATCAAAACAAATTTCTCCATGACATCATACCACAACCCGCCAGAGGACACAAGTTGTGGCACAGAAAAAGTACGGCGAACGCATATAAAAGAGGAAACACAGATGACCATTCATTTTTTGAAGCACAAATAAAATAGAAATTTTTGGGCAGCACAGATAAAAAGGCGGCGCCGCCGGAGCGGCTCTGCCTTTTGTGACACTCCGCCGCTTCACCGCATAGACTGACAGCAGGAAGAACCCAACCTACCCAAGGAGGCGGCAGAAATGTCCGAAGGAAACAAGATCATTGCCTTGGCGGGCAATCCAAACGTGGGCAAATCCACAGTATTCAACGCGCTGACCGGCCTGCGCCAGCACACCGGCAACTGGCCGGGCAAAACCGTGGAGACCGCCAGCGGCGTCTATACATATGCCGGAAAAACCTATACCCTGGTGGACCTGCCAGGGACGTACTCTCTGCACCCCGGCTCCGCCGAGGAGGAGGTTACCCGGGATTACCTCCTCTCCGGCGCGGCGGACGTGACCCTGGTGGTGGCGGACGCCACCTGCCTGGAGCGGAACCTGGCTTTGGCATTGCAGGTGCTGGAAATCACATGGCCGGTGGTGCTGTGCGTGAATCTGCTGGATGAGGCGGAGAAAAAAGAGATCAAGGTGGACCTGGAGGTCCTGAGCCGGGAGCTGGGCTGTCCGGTGATCGGGGCCGCCGCCCGGGGCGGCGCGGGGCTGGAGCAGCTGCGGGAGGTCTTGGCAGAGGCGGCGGAACGTCCCGGCCCAAGGCCGGAGGCGCTGGGCCTTTGTGACAGCGTATGCGGAAAGCGGGAAGGCTGTTCGGAGTGTCAGGATTGCAGCACAGTCCTGACGATGGCCCGGGCCGCCGCTGTCGCCGCCAAGGCGGTGGCGATGGATCAGGAGACCGCCAGCCGCCGGGACCGGACGCTGGACCGTTTGCTGACCAGCAAGGCCACCGGCATTCCGGTGATGCTGGGGCTGCTGGCGCTGGTACTGTGGCTGACGATGGCAGGGGCGAATGTGCCTTCCCAGATGCTCAGCAGTCTGCTGATGGGGTGGCAGGAACCTCTGCGGGGCATTTTCCAGAGTCTGAACGCGCCCTGGTGGCTGGAGGGCGCGCTGGTGGATGGTGTGTACCGGACGGTCGCGTGGGTGGTATCGGTGATGCTGCCGCCCATGGCCATTTTTTTCCCGCTGTTCACCCTGTTGGAGGACGCGGGGTACCTGCCGAGAGTGGCGTTCAACCTGGACCACTTCTTCCAGAAGGCAGGAGCTCACGGCAGACAGAGCCTCACCATGTGCATGGGTCTGGGGTGCAACGCCTGCGGCGTGATGGGCTGCCGGATCATCCAGAGCCCGAGAGAGCGGCTGATCGCCATTCTGACCAACGCGTTTGTGCCCTGCAATGGCCGCCTGCCCACGCTGACGGCGCTGATTGCCATGTTCTTTGTGACTGGCAGCGGGCTGTGGGACAGCTTCGCATCAGCGGCGCTGCTGATGGGATGCATCGTGCTGGCGGTGGCAATGACCCTGTGGGCCAGCCGATTCCTGGCGGGGACGCTTCTGAAGGGGGAGCCATCCTCCTTCTCCCTGGAGCTGCCGCCCTACCGCGCGCCGCAGGTGGGGCAGGTACTGGTGCGGTCCATTTTTGACCGGACGCTGTTTGTTTTAGGGCGGGCGGTGGTGGTAGCGGCTCCGGCGGGGCTGCTGATCTGGATTGCGGCCAATATTTCGGTTGGCGGGGAGAGCATTCTGTCGCATCTGGCGGGATTTCTCCAGCCTCTGGGCGGACTGATGGGGCTGGATGGATTTATTCTGCTGGCGTTCCTTCTGGGCTTCCCGGCCAATGAGATTGTGGTCCCCTGCATTCTGATGGGGTATCTGTCCGCTGGTTCGCTGACGGATTACAGCGGTCTGGCGGAGCTGCAGGGGCTTCTGACGGCCCATGGGTGGACTGCCGCCACAGCGGTATGCGCTCTGGTGTTTACGCTGTTTCATTTTCCCTGCGGGACAACGTGCCTGACGGTCTGGCGGGAAACCCGAAGTCTGAAGTGGACTGCGGTTGCGGTGCTGCTGCCCACTGCTGTGGGAGTGGGGCTGTGCATAGCTGTTCATTTTGTGCTGCGGGCGGCAGGGATGTAGGGGACCTGCCCGCCGGGCCGTCATTGTGCCTGCGGCCCAACGACCGGCCCGGCAGCGCCGCTGGCGCGTCACTGCCCAGATGGCTCTGTCCCTTTAACAGGGCGTCA
>JAAWQM010000059.1 GCA_022800525.1 Oscillospiraceae bacterium | reverse complement strand
AGGGGCGCTGGCGCACGCCGGCTGAGATGAGACGCATTGCCGTCCGGTCCCTCGAACCTGATCCGGGTAATGCCGGCGTAGGAATGCGATTACATAAGGTCACTCTTGTCGTATGTCCGCGCCCTGGGACATACGTCTTTTTTGTCTCTCAGGGAGGGACAGGCGGCGCCCTTCCGCCTTCCGCAAAGGTGTTTCCCAACCTATTTTAAGGAGGAAACAAACCATGTCCCATGAAAACAAGCCCAACGCGGCGTATAACAGCGCGGCTCGCTACGTTGTCAGCGTGCGGTGCATCGCAGAGGCGGCCATCATGGTAGCCCTGGCCCAGGCGCTCAGCTACATCAAGCTGATGCAGCTACCCAACGGCGGCTCCCTGACGCCCGCCATGTTCCCCATTGTCCTTTTCGCCATCCGCTGGGGCTGGAAGCATGGCCTGCTGGCCAGCTTTGCCTTCGGCCTGCTTCAGCTGATTTTTGACGGCGCTTACGCCTGGGGCTGGCCATCCATGCTGCTGGACTATCTGGTGGCGTTTACGCCGTTGGGACTGGCGGGACTGTTCAAGGGGAAAAGCTGGGGCATTTTCGCCGGTACGGCGCTTGGCTGCGCCCTGCGCTTTATTGTCCACTACATCAGCGGTATCACCATCTACAGAATTCTCGCGCCCAAGGAGCTGTTGGGGATGACCTTCACCAACCCCCACTTTTACTCGCTGGTATATAACGGCTCCTACATGCTGCCCAACACCATTCTGGCCCTGGTCATCGCGGGAGTGCTGTATGTGCCCCTGAAAAAATATATCCTGGGGCAGGATCTGCGCTGAACAGAGGGAGCGTCCGTTCACCGGACGCTCCCTCTCTCTTTTTGATTACGCCCCGCGCAGCGTCCGCTCCAGCAGCTCCTGCGACAGGACCGCCCTGACGATCCTCACGCCGGTTTTCAGGGACTCCACCGGGATGTACTCAAACCGCCCGTGGGCGTTGTACCCGCCGGTGGGCAGATTGGGGCAGGGCAGGCCCATGTAGGTCAGCCGGCAGCCGTCGGTGCCGCCCCGGATAGGGGAGTGGCTGGGCCGGCCGATGCCCGCCGCGCCCATTGCCGCCTCCGCCAGCTGGACGATCTCCATGCGGTCCTTCAGAATCTCATACATGTTGTAATACTGGTCCTTGACCTCCGCCTGGACTGTGCCGGGGCCATAGCGCAGGTTCAGCTGCCGGGCGGCCTCCTGAACGGCGGCCTTGCGCTGCCGGAACCGCTCCATGCTGTGGTCCCGGATGATGTAGCTCATGCGGGCGCGTTCCACCCCGCCGTGCAGCTCCGCCAGATGGAAGAAGCCCTCATAGCCCTCCGTATGCCCCGGCGTCTCCAGCGGGGGCAGCAGGGCGTTGAACTCCATGGCAATCAGCAGGGCGTTTTTCATCTTGTCCTTCGCGCTGCCGGGGTGGATGCTGAACCCGTTGATCTCAATAGCCGCGCTGGCGGCGTTGAAGGTCTCATACTCATAATCGTTGATTTCCCCACCATCCCACGGTGAACGCGAAATCCGCCCCGAAGCCCTTTACGTCAAAGGCGTCCGCCCCCCGTCCGATCTCCTCGTCAGGCGTAAAGCCCAGGCAGATTTTCCCGTGGGGCGTTCCCTCCGCCAGCAGCTCCTCCACTGCCTGGAGAATAATGGCGGCGCCCGCCTTGTCGTCCGCGCCCAGGAGAGTCGTGCCGTCGGTGCAGACCAGCTCCTGACCCTTGAACCGCTCCAGCTCCGGGAACATGGCCGCCTCCATGACGATGCCCTTCTCCTGGTTGAGCACGATATCGCCGCCCTCATACCGGATGATCTGCGCCTTGATGTCCTTGCCGGTGACGTCGGACGTGGTGTCCATGTGGGCGATGAGACCCACGGCGGGCAGGCGCTCGCATCCCGGCGTGGCGGGGACCCAGGCGTAGACGTAGCACTTGCCGTCCACGAAGGCGTTTTCGATGCCCAGGCCGTGGAGCTCCTCCACCAGCATCCGGGCCATATCGAACTGCCGCTCCGTACTGGGGATGACGCCCTCGGGGGCGTGAGGGTCGCTCTCGCTGTAAACCTTGGTGTAGCGGATAAAACGATCGACTATGTTTTCCACGAAAATTTTCCTCCTTCCACGATATCAGAAGCTGGCGATCAGCTCCGCGTCCATCCGCCGCAGAAGCTGGCAGGCCAGCTGCACCGCGCCGTCAAAGTCGGCATACGCGGAAATGCCGTAGTGGGTGTGGGCGTACCGCACGGGAACGCCGATTACAATGACCGGAACGCCGCCATTTGACAGATGAATCGGCGCGCCGTTGGTGGAGCCGCCGGAGCGCACCGCCTCCTGCACCGGGATGCCCAGCTCCGCCGCCAGGTCCAGCGCGTACCGCTGGTACCTGGGATTGGTAATCATCCGGGCGTCTATGTGCCGCAGCATAGGGCCCCGCCTGATGGCGGTCTGGACCATGCAGGGCTCCACGCAGGTGTCGTCCGCCGGGCAGCCCTCAAAGACGATGGCGATATCCGGCCTGACCGTCCGGGCGGTCACCGCCGCGCCCCGGGTCCCCACCTCCTCCTGGACGGCGCATGCGCCCGTGACATCCACCGCCAGCGCCTCGCCCTTCAGCTCGTGGAGGGTCTTGAGAATCGCTGCGCAGCCCAGGCGGCAGTCGAAGCTCTTGCCCACCATCAGGCCGGTCTTCTCCGAGTAGGTAAAGGTCACATCCGGAGCCACCGGCTCGCCGATACGTACGCCGAAAACCTCTATGGCCTCCTCCCGCGAGGTGGCCCCCACGTCCACTGCGATGTCCTTGATCTCCAGCGGGGCTCCGCGCTCCTGCGGGGACATGAAGTGGGGCGGCTTGCTGGCGGTGATGCCGGGGATATACGTCCCCTCCCGGTTCCGCACCCAGACCTTGTGGGCGGGGATGTTGCTGCTGACCCAGCCGCCAATGGGGATGATCCGCAGCGTCCCGTTGGGGCACACCGCCTGGACCATAAAGCCCACCTCGTCGCTGTGGGCGTCCAGCTGCACCATGGGGCGTCCGCCGGTATTCTCCGCCCGCCGGATGTAGAAATTCCGCATCCGGTCCACGGCTGTCTCTCCCAGCCCCTCCGCGTAAGGCTCCATGGCGGCCACCACATCGTCCTCAAAGCCGGAGACGCCGTTGGCGTTGGAAATGGCGGCGATCATCTCAAGCGTTGTTTTCTTGTCCATCGTTTCTCTCTCCTCCGTCCAGCTTCACCTTTTTGAACTCCTCCATAAAGTCAACGATATAGTCCGCGCAGGTCCGCAGCATCTTCCGCCCCCACTCCTCGGTAGCGGTACCGGGGTGGTCGGGGCCGATCCATCCGCTGTCCGTGACCCTGGGTGTGCTGCGGATGATGTCCACGGAGACCCCCTTGTACTTCACCGACCGGAACCCGGTGGTTCTCAGGTTCTCCGTCAGGTGATGGAATTTCAGTTCCCCGCCGATCTCGCTCCTGTCCACCAGGGAGGGGTCAATCCCCAGAATCGCGGCTGTCTCCTCGCCGCCGCCGTGGCCGCCCTTCCAGGCCGGGTCCATATCCCAGGCCATCAGCCACCAGTTCAGCATTGCCAGCATACAGCCTTTCTTCTCCAGGTCCATACCCACCCGCTCGATCATCTTCACGTTGCCGCCGTGGCCGTTGAGCACCACGAATTTCCTGGCCCCGTGGCGGTACAGGCTCTCCAGAACCTGCTTGAAAAACTGGTAAAGGATCTCGCCGTCGATGTCGATGGTGCCGGGATAGGGGGACAGGCTCTGACAGGAGCCATAGGGTACGGTGGGCGCGATGAGCACGTCGCTTTTTTCCTCGATCATCTCCAGCAGACGGTCAGGAATGATGGTATCGGTGCCCAGCGGCATATGCCTCCCGTGGCACTCGATGCTGCCGATGGCGATGAGCGCCAGATCGCTGCGCTCGAAGTACGCCTGGGCCTTCGGCCAGGTCAGATTGGATAGTCTCATGATCTCCTCCATTAAAAGATTGCCGCTCCGCTGCGGCAGGCAGGAACGCCGGGTTTACTGCTGCTTGTTGAGATACAGCCCCACTCGGTTGTTGATTATCTGGACGGTCCGGTCCAGGGTCTTGGTGACGGCGAACCCGGCGTAAGGATGCTTTGTTGACTGAGGATAAATGGTCCGCCGGATGTACTGCCAAGCGGCGTCCTTGTCCGCGCAGGAGGATGACATCGCCAGTTTGATACCGCAAGGCTCAGTGTAAACGCCGGCGCTGCCGTCCCCCACCGTCCAGCCGGTACGGCCGCCTGCTATAGCTTTCGCGCCGGTCAGCGTATGAAGCCAAAGTGATGCGAACACGACGCAGAGGCCGCCGTTGATCTCCGCCGCCTTCAGCGGGGCCTCTATGACGCTTGCCCTTCCCATACTTTGGCCGTTTTCGATGTACGGCCAAAGATCCTCCAGATACCCCTTTTCCGCAAATGGCGGCAGGGGAGCAGGGTGGTCTCTTCGGAAGTACCCAGCTCAATGGTGTCAGGGATCTTCCCTGCGGCGATTTCCGTCGTCAGAAGGTTGATCCCTGTCTGCCGCCCTCGTCCCGGGCGCACCTTCTTACAGAACCAGTATGACCAGCGCCGGAATCAGAAACAGCAACGCCGCCGCCAGACTGGAGCCCATGGAACACGCAAGCCGTTCCTCATCATCCAGCTCTTCAAAACTGACGATATGCTGGTCCGCGTAATCGGCAATGTCTCCGGTCAGGCGGCGCTTTTTTTTCTTTTCCTGCTTCTTCCCTCCGGTAAGAGGGTTCTTGACCCCGTCCAGCCGCAGGTAGGACACCCAGGCCAGCCCGAGAAAGCAGACCCCGCCAAGAAAGAAGCCGTCCCGTACAAGGGACAGCATCCCCTCGTTCACGTAGCGGTCCCACAGCATGAGCAGTGTCAGCATGACGGCGCTCTTCATCACCGTTTTGTAGATGGTCGGCCGGATCATATAGGACGTATACAGGGAAAACATTTTAATCATGGTCTTACCTCCGCTTCCTCGGCTGAAGCGTTCCAAAAATCGGGCAAAGCCGAGAGAAAGCCAGCCAAGCGGCTGGCTTTCTCTCGAAAACATTTACGCGTTGATCTCTCTCCGGTAGCCCTCCAGCTCCTTCTTGTTGCCGTAGATAAAGTGACCGGGCAGGATCTCCTCCCAGATGGGCTGATCCGTGCTGTAGTCGTGCATGGTCGGGTCATAGACCACCAGCTTTTTCTTCTTCTCCAACTCCGGGTCCGGAATGGGCACCGCGGACAGCAGCGCCTTGGTGTAGGGGTGCAGGGGGTGGAGGAACAGCTCCTCCGCCTCCGCCAGCTCCACAATGCGGCCCTTGTGGATAACCGCAATCCGGTCGGAGATGAACCGCACCACCGACAGGTCGTGGGCAATGAAAAGGTATGTCAGCCCCCGGCTGGCCTTCAGCCGGTTCAGCAGGTTCAGCACCTGGGCGCGGATGGACACATCCAGCGCGGAGATGGGCTCGTCGGCCACCACAAATTCAGGCTCCATAATCAGCGCCCGGGCGATACCGATGCGCTGGCGCTGGCCGCCGGAGAACTCGTGGGGGAACCGGGAGGCGAACTCCGGCAGCAGGCCCACTTCGCGCAGAGCCTCCTCCACCTTCCGCTTCCGGTCCTCCTCATCCTTGTAGAGGCGGAAGTTGATAAGGCCCTCGGACACAATGTAGTCCACCTTGGCCCGCTCGTTCAGCGAGGCCATGGGGTCCTGGAAAATCATCTGGCACTTCTTGATGACCTCCCGGTCCAGCTCCTTGGAGATCCTTCCGCTGATCCGCTGGCCCTTGAAAAGGATCTCGCCGGCGGAGACGGGATTGATGCGGGTAATGGCGCGGCCGATCGTGGTTTTGCCCGAACCGGACTCGCCCACCAGGGAAAAGGTCTCCCCCTTGTAGATGTCGAAGTTGACGTGGTCCACCGCGACAAATTTTTTCCTGCCGCTTCCGAAGGTGATTTGCAGGTCCTTGATCTCTATCAGCTTTTCGCGCTCTGGCACAGCAAATTCCCTCCTTTACCTGGCCTTCGCCATCTGTTCCCGCAGCCGCTTGATGGAATCCGGCTGCTCAATCCTGGGGGCTCTGGGGTCCAGATACCACGTCTTGGCCCTGTGGGTCTCCGACACCTCAAAATAGGGCGGCTCCTCCTCAAAGTCGATGGCCAGCGCCTGCCGGTTCCGGGGCGCGAACGCGTCTCCCTTCACCTCGAAAAACAGGTTCGGCGGGGTGCCGTCGATGGTGGGCAGGTCCTCCCCCTTCACCCCCAGCTGGGGCAGGGAGCTGAGCAGCGCCCATGTGTAGGGGTGCCACGCATTGTAGAAAATCTCGTTGACCGTGCCGTACTCCACGATCTGGCCGGCGTACATGACGGCCACGCGGTCGGCCACGTTGGCCACTACGCCCAGGTCGTGGGTGATGTAGATGACCGTCATGTTCAGCTCCTTTTGCAGGGCGCGGATCAGGTCCAGAATCTGGGCCTGGATCGTCACGTCCAGAGCTGTCGTGGGCTCGTCGCAGATGAGGATTTGCGGGCGGCAGGCCACCGCGATGGCGATGACCACCCGCTGGCGCATTCCGCCGGAGAACTCGTGGGGATACTGGTTGGCGCGGCGCTCCGGGTCAGGAATGCCCACCTTCTTCAGCATCTCGATGGCCTCCTTCTTGGCGGCCTCGCCCCGCAGCCCCTGGTTCAGCGTCAGGCTCTCCTCGATCTGCTTGCCGATTTTCTTCAGGGGATTCAGGCTGGTCATGGGGTCCTGCATGACCATGGAGATCTTCTTGCCCCGGATGGTCAGCCATTCCTTCTCCGTCTTGTACTTGGCGATGTCCACGCCCTCGTACATGATGGAGCCGCCGGTAATGCTGCCGTTGGCGTCCAGCATCCCCAGGAAGGACTTGGTGAACACGCTCTTCCCGGAGCCGGACTCGCCTACGATAGCCAGGGTCTCGCCTTCGTACAGGTCCAGGGAGCACTTGCGGATGGCCTTGAGGATATTTCCGCGGAGGCTGAACTGGATCTCAATGTCCTTTGCGGACAGCAATGGTTGTTTTCCCATATCTCATGCCCCCCTTACACGTGATTCCTGGGATCGGCGGCGTCGGAGAACGCGTTGCCGACCAGGTAGAAGGTGAGGGTAATCGTGGAGACGATCACCGCGGGGAACACCAGCAGGTGGCTGTACTCCAGGAAGTGCAGGCGGGCGTCCCGCAGCAGCAGTCCCAGAGACGGCGTGTCAATGCCCAGGCCAAGGCCCAGATAGCTCAGGGTGGTCTCCGTAGCAATGGTGCCGGGGATGGACAGGGCCAGCCGCAGGATCACCACGCTGATGAGATAGGGGAACACGTTCTTGGTCAGCACCCGCCACACCGGCGTACCCAGGCAGCGGGAGGCCAGATTGTACTCCCGGTCGCGGTACATGAGCACAATGTTGCGCACATTGCGGGCCATGACCAGCCAGCCCGTGGCAATCAGGGCGATGGCCATGTGGGAGAAGCTGGGACCCCAGATCATACTGACCAGGGTCATGTAGATGATGGTGGGTACGTTGTTGATAATGTTGTAAATCTCGGTCAGAGGGCGGTCCAGCCAGCGGACGTAGCCCCACAGGCACCCGATCACAACGCCCACGATGGCCTCACCCACGGCCACCAGCAGCGCCAGCTTGATGGACACCTGGGCGGCGTACCATACCTGGCACCAGTAGTCGCGGCCAATGGCGTCGCAGCCAAACCAGTATTCGCTGTTGGGCTTCTGGAAATAGAGTTTCGTATTGCTGACCAGCTCGCTGTACTGATACTTGCCGATGGCCAGCGCGACGAAGGAGAAGATCACCACGGCGACGAAGATAATCGCCATAACCACAGCGGATTTCTTCTTCAGGAAGTTGTGCCACACGCTCTTCCAGTAGGAGTAGTTGGAGTAGCCGATGCGCTCAGCCGCTTCCGACGAATACTCAATTACCCGGAAAAGCTCGTCTTGCTTCAGCTTGCTCATTATCTGGTCTCCCCTCCTCCTGCCAGTTTGATGCGCGGGTCAACGATCATCATTGCGATGTCGCCCAGGAACACGCCGATGATGCCCAGGGCCGCGTAGATCATCACGCAGGTCTGTACAACCTCGGTGTCATAGCGGTTGATGGCGTCGGTCATCAGGGTGCCCATACCGGGGACGGAGAAGAACCGCTCCACCAGCAGCGAGCCGCCCACGGTCATGATGATGGACGCCGGGATGTACTGCACCAGGGGCACAAACGCGTTCTTCAGCACGTGCTTGAGCATGATATCCTTCTGGGCCATGCCCTTGATGCGGGCCAGCTTGATGTAGTCCTTGGTGGACTCATCCACCATGTACCGCCGGGTCCACAGCGCGTAATGCGCTATGGAGCCCATGGCGAGACACGCGATGGGGAGGATGATGGACTTCCCCACGTTCCGCGTGGAATACATACTGGGAAGCTGCAATACCCGCGCGCCGAAAACCAGAATCAGCGAATAGGATACCAGATGGGGCACTGAGTTGACGAAAATTGTATAGGCCGTCACAATATGATCCGGCAAACGGTCCTTCCTCCGCGCCTGGAGCACGCCCAGCAATACGCCGATGACCAGCGAAATCGCCATGGACGTCAGTCCCAGACGCATGGAGACGGTGAACTTGCTCTCGATAATCTTCATAACAGCTACGCCGGTCTGAATCCTCCGGGAGGTACCGAAGTCCAAGCGAAGGAGCTGCCCATAATACCGGAAAAGCTGTATGGGGATCGGGTCAAGCAAGCCAGCCTGTCTCAGCAGCTCGGTTCGTTCCTCAATATTGAGCTTCATCTGCTGATCTTCCGTGAAGTAGTTATCGTTCGGCAGCAGACGCATCAACAGGAATACGACCGTCACGACGATCAGGACCGTTAAAAGGGACTGTAACAGCCGCTTGACTGTATACTTGAACATTACTTGCCTGCTTCGTATTCTTCGATGAACCGGGCGTAATCCTCAGCGGTATAGGCTTCCGTGGAGGTCTCCCAGTTCTTGTACATACCGTTCTGGCAGCCGTAGAAGGCGTACTTCTTGGTGTAGTCGTTGATCTTGGTCATCTGGAGGTAGTTGGAGTAGTTGTAGGGGATGACCAGAGCGTGGTCGAGCAGGAAGGCCTCGGCCTTGGCGAAGGCGTCATAGCGCTCATCCAGGTCATAGACCTGCTTGGCTTCCAGCACCATGTCGGTGTATTCCTTCCACAGGGCCACAACCTCGGGGTTCACGCTCTCGTCGATCTGGTTGATGTTGCTGTAACGCTCGGAGTAGAAAGCGCCATCCACGCCATAGAGAATCTGGTCGTGGAAGTTCTCCACATCGCCGTAGTCAGCGCCCCAGCCGTTGTCGGTGAAGCTCTGGAGCTGAGGATCGTAAACCTCCTGGGTGTTGGAGTTGACGTACTCGCAGATGTTGAAGACGATGTAATCGGTGCCCAGAGTTTCCTCCCAGTTCTCCTTATAGACCAGGGCGCCGTCCAGGCTGGAACCGGCCTTGACGTAGTAGTCCACGTTCACAGGGAAGTTCACCTTGCCCTCCAGCTCCTTCATGGCCTGCTCCTTGTAGGCCAGAGCCTTTTCGGCGTCGAAGCGGCGGGGCGTGGTCTCGTCCTTGCCGGCGGCGGGGATGGGCTCGCTGAGGTAGGACAGGACGCGGTCCGTATAGTCGGTGCCGTCAGAGAAGTACACGAAGTTCTTCATGGTGTACGCCAGATTCTCCAGGACCATGGGGTCCAGGCGGTTGCCGCGGTACCAGGTGGTGTAGTAGTTCAGGCCCCAGTAGAGGGACTTGCGGAACGCCTCGTTGGCGATGGCGTTGTTCCAGTCGGTATCGGGGGTGCCGTCCGCCTTGTTCTTGGCGTAGTTGAACATGTGCTGATAGGAATACTTGCGCAGGCGGGTGGACACCACCAGCTCGTTGCGGGGATCGCTGGGATTGTCCAGAATGGTCTGGGAGGTGGCGGAGGCCAGCTGGGTCTGGTCGACCTCCCCGGTCTCCCAGTACATGTCGTCCATGTTGCCGTCCTCGATCATAACCACGCGGACGCTGTCGAACAGGGAGCAGTCCTTATCCCAGTAGGACTCGTTCCTGGTCTGGGTCTTGGAGTTGTTCATGACGTACTCGGTCATGCGGTAAGGACCGTTGTACCACATGGTGGTATTGTCGATGGCAATCAAATCCTCCACGCTCTTCTGAGCCGCCAGCCCGGCGGGGATGGGGTAGAGGGCGGCGGAGGTAGCCAGGGTGGCAAAGTAGGGGCAGTTGACCTTGCAGTGGTAGATGATGGTATAGTCGTCGGGGACCTCGATGCCCACGTTTGCAAACTCAGGGCTCTCATAGGTCAGAGCCTGGGCCGCGGCGGGGTCCATCTCCTGGGTCAGCTCATAGTACTCCTCCGCGCCCTCAATCAGGTTGCGGAGCATGGAGACGTTCTTGGAGTCGTTCTTGTGGTAGTTCAGAATCCACTCCATGGCGGTCTGCCAGTCGCGGGCGGTGGTCTTATCCATCTCGTTGCCGTTGACGTCAACCCAGGTCACATCGTCCCGGAGCTTGAAGGTCCAGGTCTTGCCCTCGTCCTCGGTGCCCCACTCCTTGGCCACGGCGGGATTCAGATGGCCGTAGTTGTCGATCTCCAGCAGGGCGGAGTAGTTGTTCGCGAGAACATCCAGGTCACGGGAGGACTCGCTGTGGGCCATCAGGAAGGTTTCCATCTCGTTGGAGGATACTTCCCACACGACCAGTTCGTCGATGGGGTCGCCGCCGTTGGTGGGAGCGGGGGGCGTGCCGGTCTGGGTATTGCCGCCGGTGGTGTCGCTGTTGCTGGGGCTGTCGTCGCCGGGCGTGGTGTTGCCGTCGTTGTTTCCACCGCAGGCGGACAGCACCATCAAGGCTGCCAGCAGCATGGCAAGGATACGGGTGGTCTTCTTCTTCATCTCGGTAATCACTCCTCATAAAAATTCAAATAAAGAGGCTTCCGCCGCAGCCGTCCGTCCATGCTTAGAGACACAAGTATATCGTTTCTGTCTCTGATACAGAGGCAGAAACGATATGGCCTATGGGCCATGCCAGACGCCCGGGCAGCTTCCACTCTATCCGGTACGATTAGGTTAACATGATTTTCGCACCCTGTCAAGTCATTTTCGACAAAAGGGTGGAAAACAAATATTGAGAATTTAGGTACATTGTGCGGGAAACAGGGCGCGGCCTCCCAAAATGGCAGCGTCCGCCCGGAGCGGTAAGCGCCGCGCCCTACAGCGTTATTTCCATCCCGATCTTCTGGACCTTGAGGCCGCGTTTCTCATAGAACCGCATGGCGTCCGGATTGCAGGCCCAGACGTTCAGCGTCACATTTTGGCAGCCCAGGGACCGGGCCAGCTCCAGCACGGCCTCATACAGCAGCTTCCCCGCGCCCTGCCCCCGGCAGCTCTCGTCCACGCACAGATCGTCCAGGCACAGCGTCGTCCCGTCGCACAGCGCCCCGTCGCTGTACTTCCGTCCGCCCTCCCGGAAGATGTCCGGGCGGCCCTGATGGTGGACCCGGCAGACCTGGAGCAGCAGCTCCCCCAGCCGGGGGATGTCCCGCTCCTCCGCTTTCCGGATTTTCATTTCCGCTCCTCCTTTGGGATCAACCCCTCAATCAATTCCATCACCGCCGCGCCGCCCAGCAGCAGCCCCGCCGCCGGAGGCACCCAGGGTACGCTGCCCGGTACGCTCCGCCGTCCCGGCGGAGGGGCCTCCAGTGGGGCGCAGTACGCCGGCTCCTCCGGACTGTAGACCACCTTCAGATGCCTGACGCCCCGCCGCCCCAGCTCCCTGCGCATGACCCGCGCCAGGGGACAGCCGTACGTCCTGCTGAGGTCCGTTACCTCCAGCCGGGACGGGTCCAGCTTGTTGCCAGTGCCCAGTGCGGAGAGGATCGGGATGCCCCGCTCCATCGCCTGACAGATCAGGTCCACCTTGCAGGCCACCAGATCGATGCAGTCCGCCACCAGGTCATAGTCCGCAAAAAAACGGTCCGCTTCCCCCCGGTCGTACTTGCCGGTGACCGGGTGGACCGTACAGTCCGGGTTGATGTCCAGAACCCGGCGGGCCATGACCTCCGCCTTGGGCTGGCCGACAGTGGAGGCCAGCGCGCCCAGCTGGCGGTTGATGTTGCTCTCACCGTAGCCGTCCTGGTCAATGAGGGTCAGCTCCCCCACGCCGGACCGGGCCAGGCACTCCGCCGCCCAGCTCCCGACGCCGCCCAGCCCCACGACGCACACATGGGACTGCGCCAGTTTCTCCAGCGCCGCCGGGCCCAGCAGCATCTCATTTCGTAAAAATCGTTCGCTCATCTTTTTGTCTCTCCTTGACGCCGTATGGGCGGATCCGCCCCTACAGGGTTATATCAGAAAACGGCCCCGGAACTGTCTCCGGGGCCGCTTTGGGGTGTATGGGAAATCAGCCCACATTCTTCATCCCGGCGTCGTTGACCACGGCGCTGGTGGAATCGATCAGGCTGTTCTGCCACTCGGTGGAATCGGCGCTGCGCAGGGCGTTCTCGCAGGCGTAGTGCCAGTACTGGGTATCGCCATAGCCCACAAAGTACATGATGTGCGCGCCGGTGCTGGCGTTGTACACAACGCCGGTGTCGCCGCTCTGACGGCCGTCTTCATAGCACCAGTCCTGGAACGCGGCGACCATATAGCCCTTTGGCACGTCCTCATAGAGGCCGCCGTTGGTGTTGCTGCCGCCGTCCTGGGAGTACTGCTCCGCCAGCGTGGCGAAGCCGTCCTCGGTGCCGTCCCAGCCGTCCAGAATCTCCTGGGCCTTGGCGGTGAGCTGCTCCTCGGTGGCGGTCTCGCCGTCGGGCAGGTCCAGGTTCTCCGCAGTAATCAGAATATGGCGGACGTTGTAGTCCAGGGCCTCGTTGCGCTGGCGGCCATTGAACACGGCCACATAATAGCGGCTGTTGTCTTCGTCCGCCAGAATCTCGGCGTCACCGGCCTTGCGGCTCTCGTCAAAGAGCCACTCGCCCGCCACGCCGGTGCTGGTGGACATCTCCGCGCCGCCGGTATAGGAAGCCTCGTCGTACCGGCCCGCCACGGTCTCCAGGTCCGCGCCGTTCTTCACCTCGGCCAGAATGGATTCGGCGGTCAGATGCGCATTGGTCATCGCTACGTTCTTCTCCTCCTCGGTGGCCTCAACGGCGTTGCCGTCAGCGTCGGTCTTGGCCTCAGGCGTACCGGAGATGGTCACATACGCGCCGTCCACCAGATCATAGGAGTTCTTGTGCTCCTCGTAGTAGGCTTTGATTTCATCGTCGGTGTAGACGAAGTTGTCCTCACTGTGCTTGGCAGCGTACTTGCTGGCCAGAATCTGGTCCTCCAGGCAGGACTTGAGGACAGAGCCGCTCATATACTGTCCGTAAACCGCCTTGAGGTAGCTGCCGTAGCTGTAGCCCGCGGCGGAGGCGGCGGACTTGATGCTGTCCACGTTGGCCTGGATGGTGGCGTTGTCGTCGGAGTCCAGGGTCATGCCGTCGGCCTTGGCGGCCTTGGCGGCGGCGTGGACGAATTTCATGTTGTTGACGGCCTCCTCCTTGAAGAAGTCGTCCCAGGTGCGGTTGTCGTCATAGCTCTGGGCCTTCAGGGTCTGAAGGTATTCCTGACCGAACATGCTGGCGTAATTGCCGCAGATCTGCTGGTAGTAGTAGGAGGTCTTTGCCACATTGTAATTCTCGCCGTCGATGGTGACGGCGGTCTGGTTGCGCTGGAAGATGCCGGAGTTGTAGACAAACAGCGCCACCGCGATGACGATGAAGGCTACGGCCCCGGCGGTATACAGCATGGCGGACCTGCGCTCAGCAGCCTTCTGCTCCGCCGCGCGGGCCGTCTTGGGGTCGGACGCGCCGCCGGCTAAAAGTTCCTGACGCTTTTTCTTTTCTCTGGATGCGCTCATTTCTTGTTCATTCCTTCCAAAAATTTGTACTGCCCCGCCTGCGCGGGACGGTGATTTTCTTTTGCAGCCAGCAGCGGGGAGGCCCCCGTTTTGGCTCAGCAAGCTATAGTATACTCGAATGCAGCCCGTTTCGCAAGCAAAAGTTACGCTTGGACACAGATTTTTTACAAAAAATTTATCTGCGGCGGGGCGGCGGCCCGCAAATGACGGCCCGAAGGGAAAAACCGCGCCGGCGGGAAGTGCAATCCGCCCTTGGGACGCGGGCGGATTGCACGCCGCCGTGCAACTTTTGGAAAACCGTTCGGTTTTTCAAAAACCCAAAAAAGCCAAGAAGAAGAAAAAGAATAAGAATAAGAATAAGAATAAGACAAAGATTATTATTATGACAAAGAAAAAGAAACCGGGGCGTCCCGCCCCGGAAGCAGACCTCCGGTCTGCCGGACCGCGCGCCGGGCCGCAGGCCCGCCGGACGGTCCAATAGAGAAGAAATTTTTTAGAAAGAAACGGGCCTGGAGCGCGGCGGCCTTACCTCCTGCGGGTCCTTGGGCTTCCAAGGAGCATGGACAGCAAGATACAGGTTTCGGAGGACAAACACCCCGATCAAGATCATACAGGCATAATACAGAATTTCGGCAGGAATGGACCTGGGGGTAAAACATTCACCAAAAATCGTTATGGACATACAACGCTTCCTCAACTTTCTTTCTTATGCAAACGAATCAGCAGGTTGCCGGTAAAACAAACAGGAGCGGCTATCATCATACAGAAGCAGCCAACATAACAATCTGGTATTATCATATCAGGAAGCCCAGTAACGGGATGATTGGAAGCAGGCCGCAGGAGCGCAGCCCAAAGCACTATGCCCGCCAGCACCGCGACCACCGTCACAGTAACTATCGAAAAGAAGTAATATAGGAATTTTTTTCATATAAGACCTTGTCTTCCCTACCTAATTAAAAAAGCAATTCACGGGCATTTGTTGGTCTCGTTGTCCACCACTCCACACCACTTGAAGTATGAAAAGCCTGCTCCCCAGCGAGAGGGCCTTTGCCTACAAGATGAAATTGGAGGCCATCAAACATCAAGGAGAACGGTCGGATTTAACTTCTCGCCAAGTTG
>JAAWQM010000006.1 GCA_022800525.1 Oscillospiraceae bacterium | reverse complement strand
GGTTATAGCCCTTGTTTATATGACAATTGTTTTCTGTATCGGTATTTATTGGGAAAAGAAAAGGAAATTTTGAATATAGACGAGTTCCAGTTTATCGGGGGGGATTTCATCTTTTGGGGTGAAATCCCCCTTGACAAATGTTCTCTTGCCAAAGTTTCATCGTGAATCAGTCGCTGACAGCGGGGTCAATAATTTGATCTCGTTCGGCGCCAGACATATCTGCAAACGCCTTGGGAATACCAGATTCCTGCATGATTCTTGCATGAATGTGTCGGGCAATCATCGTTTTGTGGAAGACTAATCCAAGACAGCGCCATTTCGCTTGATTTGCAAAGGACAGAGAAACGGCAGCTTTCGATTTTCTCAAAAGCCGCCGTTTTGGGTGGGTACAAGGGATGTTCTCTTGCTATGCGACAGATAGCAGCTGCATTGATACCCGAGAGGATCTTGCCGGCTACCGCCCCAGCAAATACGGGAATGTCGTGCCGGGACAGCTGAGCAGCGTCCTCAAATCCTATGGTACACAAATGAGTATCCAGGAACCGATTTATGCTGCGCTTTTACATGATATGATCAGCGTTAACCTTTTCCGTGGGGAGATGCCGGTGGGCAGTATTACGGTCGTTTTTATCGACCGCTCCCGGCAGCCCGGCGATACCGCTCTGCTTTTGTTTATCGCGCGGAGAGTTGAGTATCTGCTGAAAAAGCACCGTCTGGTCCAGGACAGTAAGAAGGGAGTTCTGGAAGACATTGTGCAGGATCTGCTGTCCTGAATGGGTGTCATGATTCGAGAGATTTTATGATCGTCTTAGAAAAGACGTTATCAAATTTATTTCTCCTCCAGCAGCTTGGTCAGCTCCGCCATAAAGGTATGGATATCCTTGAACTGCCGGTAGACGGAGGCGAAGCGGACATAGGCCACCTCGTCCACCTCCCGCAGCTTGTCCATGACCTGCTCGCCCACCATGTCGGTGGTGATCTCCCGCTCAAGGCTGTTCTGGAGGGCCTGCTCGATCTCATCGGTCATCCGCTCCAGATCGGCCAGGGAGACGGTCCGCTTCTCGCAGGCGCGCAGCATGCTGCCCAGGACCTTGCTGCGGTCAAAGGACTGGCGGCTGCCGTCCTTTTTGATGACCACCATGGGCAGGGACTCCATGGTTTCATAGGTGGTGAAGCGCCGCTCGCAGGCGAGGCACTCCCGGCGCCGGCGGATGCTGCTGCCCTCGTCGGCGGGACGGCTGTCCACCACCTTGCTCTCCTTGTAGCCGCAATAGGGACATTTCATGGCTGGAACCTCCTTCAGTAAACAATATCTATGATTATACCACAATTTTCCCGAAAATAAAGCTTTTTCTGGCAGAAATTTCATGCTGCCGCCACCGGCGGCCCTTACAGCACAGGTTCCTCCTCCCGGAAGGCGTAGACGACGCACCGCGTCCCCTCCACCTGCCGTACCCGCCCCAGGCAGAACAGGGCCTCCAGAGGGAAGGGCCGCCCCTCCTCCAGCGGCAGGGCCAGCGCCAGCAGCGCTCCCTCCCGCCGCCACCAGGCCCGTCCGACAGGCCGCAGCCGGTTTTGCAGGAACCTGCTCTGGAAGAGCTGGGCGGGGCAGTGGGTTTCATGCCAGCAGCCGGATTCCGGCTGGGGGGCGGGAGGGGCGTCCTGGAAGCGGAAGGACCGCCGGGCCTCTCCCCGCAGGAGAGGCCCCAGCGCCGCCGTGTCCCGGCTGTAGACCCTGCGGCACAGCTCCAGCCGTCCGCCCTCCGGGGCCAGCACGCCCAGCGCCAGTTCCCCCCGCTCCCCCAGCAGGAAGGCGCGGTACAGTCCGTCCCCCGGGTCGGGCATCGAGGCCCGCAGCTCGGTCCTTGCGCCCTGGGGACATACGGTCAGCTCCCCACGCTCTCCGTTCTGGCAGGTCAGCGGCAAACGCTCCATCCACCCTCACACTCCTCTCTGACCAGCCTATGCGCCGGACCCCGGCGGCATGACCTCGTTTTTTTCATGGACGGTGCATCCCTGTGCAGAGCGGCGGAATTTCACGCAGAGCCGCCGGCAGTACGGTATTTTCATGAGAATGAACTATCTTATCATATATACGAAAATTGGGCGATAATTTTAGTGAGAATTCACAAGAAATTTTTTTATCGTGAAAATTCTTGACAAATCGACGAAAGTAGTCCATTATATATAAATAATCTCATCAACGACTGTCTGGGCGGCTGTTAAAGAGCCGCATGGCTGGTTATCATATTCATTTGGACGCAGCAGGCGCGAGCACTCAGCCGCTGCAATATTGCAGCGGTCTTCCTGACTTTATCACGTCAGGAAGACTATGAGGCACTGACTGCCGCGCGACTGGAAAGGAGGCCGCGGATGCTGAAAACCGTGTCGGGGAAAATCAGGTGCAGCAGGGCTGGCGAGGTGCTCCTGGCGGAGCCCTACGGCCCGGACGTGATCCGGGTGCGGGCCGCCCTCAGCGAACCGGACGAGGAGCGGTGGACGCTCCTGCCGCCGGAGAAGGACAGCTCGTCGCTTACCCTGGAGGAGGACGGCGGGGCCGTTCTGCGAAACGGCGCGGTCACGCTGCGGGTAACCCGGGATGGACGGCTTTCCTTTTATAATAAGGAGGGAGAGACGCTTCTGGAGGAGCAGTGGCTGCTGGAGCGGGACCTGCCCGCCCGGCAGCTGCGGGGCCTTGCGGGCGGCCTTGTCCATATTGAGCAGAACCTGCGCCCCTGGCCGGAGGAGCGGTTCTACGGCCTGGGCCAGGAGGCCCACGACCTCTTCGACCTGAAGGGAGCCGCGCTGGACCTCTGCCACCAGAACACCAAGAGCTCCATCCCCTTCGTCCTCTCCTCCCGGGGGTATGGCTTTCTGTGGAACAACCCCGGCGTGGGCAGGGTGGAGTTCGGAACCTCCCGGACCCGCTGGGTGGCGGATGGGGCGAAGCAGCTGGACTATCTGGTGATCGGCGGGAGCGGTCTGGGGGAGGTGGAGCGCAATTACTGCCGCCTGACAGGCTACGCGCCGCCCCTGCCTGTGTGGGCTACGGGGCTGTGGCAGTCCAAGCTGCGCTATGAGACCCAGGAGGAGCTTCTGGAGGTGGCCCGGGAGTACAAGCGCCGGGGCATCCCCCTCTCCATGATTGTCTGTGACTATTTCCACTGGCCCCAGCAGGGGGAGTGGAAGTTTGACCCCCGGTACTGGCCCGACCCGGCGGCTATGGTCCGGGAGCTGGAGGAGATGGGCGTGCGGCTTCTGGTCTCCATCTGGCCCACGGTGGACCCCCGGAGTGAGAACTTTATGGAGATGCGGGAGAACAACTACCTTCTGCGGACGGAGCGCGGCCCCGGAACCCTCACCTACTGCCGGGGTCCGGAGACCTACTACGACCCCACCAATCCCGAGGCCCGGGACTTCGTCTGGAGCCGGGTGAGGGAGAACTACTGCAGCCTGGGCGTGAAAAATTTCTGGCTGGACGAGGCGGAGCCGGAGCTGGATCCCTACGACTATGACAACCTCCGCTACTGGCTGGGCAGCGGAACCCAGGTCAGCGGCCTCTACCCCTTCTACTACGCCAAGACCTTCTACGACGGCCAGCGGGCCATGGGGCAGGAGGAGATCGTCAACCTCATCCGCTGCGCGTTCCTGGGCAGCCAGCGGTTTGGCGTGGTGCTCTGGTCCGGGGACATCCACGCGGACTTCGACAGCCTCCGCCGCCAGATCAAGACAGGCCTCCACGTGGCCGTCAGCGGCATCCCCTGGTGGACCACCGATATCGGCGGCTTCCACGGCGGGGATCCCGGCGACCCGGACTATCGGGAGTGCTTCATCCGCTGGTTCCAGTTCGGGGCCTTCTGCCCCATTTTCCGGATGCACGGCTTCCGGAGCCGCCCGGACCGCCCGGCGGCTCCGCCCTACAGCATGGACAGCTTCTGCCACTCCGGCGGGCCCAACGAGCTGTGGAGCTACGGGGAGGAGGCATACGCCATCCTCCGGCATTACGCCGAAATCCGCGAGAGGCTGCGGCCCTATATCCACCGCCACCTGGAGCGGGCGAGCCGGGACGGCACGCCCCTCATGCGCCCCCTGTTCCTGGACTTCCCGGAGGAGCCCTGCTGGGAGATTTTTGACGAGTACCTGTTTGGTCCGGACATCCTGGTGTGCCCCGTCCATGAGCTGGGACGCCGGGAGCGGGAGGTCTATCTCCCCGCGGGTGCGGACTGGACGGACGCGGCCAGCGGGCAGACCCGCCCCGGCGGGCAGGCCATAACGGTAAGCGCGCCGCTGGAGCGCGCGCCCCTCTTCCTACGGGCGGGAGGGGAGGTTACGGCGGAAATGCTGCGGTGACCCGCTTTTCAGGTTGTGACGGCGAACGCCGGCATGATAAATCATCAACACCACGTATGAAAGGAAGGAAGATCAATGAAAAAGAACAGACTTACCAGACTGCTGGCCCTCATGGTTACTCTCGTGATGGCTCTGTCCCTGCTGTCCGCCTGCGGCGGTGACGACACAGCCAAGGACAACGACCCGGGCGGCAACAGCAATACCAACACCACCGGCCCCAGCGAGCCCAGCGGCGCCCCGGCCCCTGTCAACACCGACTGGGAGGGCGCTGAGACCGCCTCCGGCCTCAGCGGCAAGGTCACCTATATGCACTCCGGCGACGACTACGAGCGGGAGATGTACGCCAACGTGTTCAAGAAGTATATGGAGTACGCCCCCGGCGTGGAGGTGGAGCAGATGTACGTCCCCTCCGACTATTCCACCAAGGTTCAGACCCTGGCCGCCGCGGGCAGCCTGCCCGACCTCTTCTGGGTGGGCGAGGCCGGCGTGCGCCAGTACGCCGAGGCCGGCTATCTGGCCAACCAGAACGAGATTCTGGAGCAGTATCCCCAGCTGACTGAGGACATCATTGACGGCGTTCTCGACTTCGGCAATATCGACGGCAACCAGTACGCCTTCCCCAAGGACTGGACCTCCTACGTGATGTACCTGAACCTGGACCTCTTCAAGGAGGCGGGCGTTACGCCGCCCACCAACGACTGGACCGTGGAGGAGTACAAGGAGCTGGCCGCCCAGCTGACCACTCTCAGCGCTGACGGCAGCCGCACCGATGTTTACGGCACCGCCATCAACAACTACCGCGCCGACTGGATCAACTGGATGGGCAACTACGGCGCCGAGTGGTTCAAGGACGGCAAGAGCAACCTGTCCTCCCCCGAGGCGCTCCAGGGGCTGCGCGTCATGAGCGACCTGGTGCAGGCCGGCTCCGCCCCCTCCCCCGGCAGCGTCTCCGCCACCGGTGACAGCGAGGACCGCCTCTTCATCATCGGCAAGGTGGCCATGTACCCCTCCGGCCGCTGGTGCATCCCCTCCTTCCGCAGCGAGTGCGACTTTGAGTGGGACGCGGTGGAGATGCCCAAGGGCACCACCCGCTCCTGCCCCTTCATCTGCAGCATGGTCTGTATCGCGGACACCAGCGCGAACAAGGACATCGCCGGAAACCTCCTCTCCTTCCAGATGAGCGACGAGGGTCTGGCGCTGGTCATGGGCTCCGCCCTGTCCCTGCCCTGCTACACCGACCTGATGGAGAACGACAACTACGTCAATACCCCGCCCTCCACGGACGCCTTCATCAACAGCGCCGCTTACCTGGGCACCCAGTCCCAGATTGACGCCTGCCTGACCGGCAAGTGGTCCGAGTACAACAGCATGATTTACGCCAACCTGTCCGAGGCCTTTGAGGGCCTGACCACCATTGAGGACGCCGCCGCCAAGATCGACAGCCAGGCCAACGGCTCCCTCTTCAACTGACCGGGGCGCAAAAGAGCGTGGATCAACAGTAATAGCAGCGGCTCGCCCTCTGGGGGGGCGGGCCGCTGCCGGCATCAAGGAGGAGAGAAATCCCCTCTGAAGGGATAGGAGGCAATTCAATGAAACAATCTTCCCGGACGGGAATGACTCTGAAGCAGCGGGAGGCGGCCACCGGCTGGATTTTTGTCGCTCTGCCCCTGGTCAGCCTGATCGTCTTCATGTACTACCCCATCGTCCGCTCCTTTATGATCAGCGGCTACGAATGGAACCTGCTGACGGAGCCCAAGTTTATCGGTCTCCAGAATTACAAGACCCTCTTTCAGGACGAGGTGTTCCTCACCTCCCTGTGGAACACCTTCCGCTGGGTCATCATCTATGTGCCCATGTCCGTCATCACATCCTTCCTCCTGGCCCTTCTGCTGGACCAGAAGCTGAAGGGCGCGGGCTTCTTCCGCACGCTGTACTACCTGCCGGTGGTGGCGCCCATCGTGGTGGTGGCGCTGCTGTTCGTGTGGATTTACAACACGGACTATGGCATCCTCAATTTTATCCTCACCAAGGTCTTTCACATCGACCCCATCGGGTGGCTGACGGATTCGCGCTACTCCCTCTTCGCCATCGCGGTGATGAGCGTGTGGAAGTGGGCGGGGTACAACATGCTCATCTTCCTTGCGGCCCTCCAGGGCATCGACGAGAGCATCTACGAGGCCGCCGAGCTGGACGGCATCACCCCTATGACCAAGCTCTTCAAGATCAAGGTCCCCCTGGTCATGCCGTCCATCTACTTCGTGATGCTCACCAGCGTCATCGACGCCTTCCAGATGTTCACGGAGATCTTCATCATGACCAAGGGCGGGCCGGGGTACTCCACGTACACCGTATCCTACTACCTGTGGTCCAACGCCTTTGAATATTCGAAGATGGGCTACGCCTGCGCCATGTCCGCTGTGATGTTCGTCATCATTCTGGCGGTCACGCTGGTCCAGAACAAGGTGATGGACCGCAAGGTGCAGTACGATTCATAAGGAGGGAGCAAGATGGTTAAATCAAAGACGTCCAAGGTATTGTCCTATATCCTGGTCATCCTGGTGGCGGTCATTGTGATCCTGCCCTTTCTGTGGATGATCGTCTCCGCGTTCAAAAGCCAGCGGGAGCTCTTCGCCTACCCGCCCACCTTCTTCCCCACGGAGTGGAAGGTGGAAAACTTCATCGAGGCCGCCAGCCGGGGCAGCATCAGCTTCGTGCAGATGTTCTTCAACAGCATGAAGATCGCCGTTCCGGCCACGGTGTTCAACATTCTCTTCTCCACCATGGCGGGCTACGCCTTCGCCCGGCTGCAGTTCAGATGGCGGGAGAGCGTCTTCATGCTCTTCATCGCCTCCATGATGGTCCCCGGCGCGGTGACGCTGATCCCCCGGTTCCTGATGTTCCGGGACCTGGGCTTCTATGACACCTACGTACCCCTGGTGGTGCCGGTGATGTTCGGTACGGCGTTCTCCATCTTCCTGGCCCGGCAGTTCTTCATGACGCTGCCCAAGGAGATGGAGGAGGCGGCCATTGTGGACGGGTGCAGCCACTTCCGGGTGTGGTGGCAGATCTTCATGCCCCTGGCCAAGCCCATTATCGCCACCCTTGCGGTGTTCCAGTTCCAGAGCGCCTACAACGACTTCATGGGGCCCGTCATCTATCTGGCCTCGGACTCCAAGTTCACGGTGCAGATGGGCCTGAACTCCTTCCGCAACTCCTTCTCCGCCCGGTATGACCTCATCATGGCGGGGTCCATTCTGGCCCTGATCCCGGTGGTCATCCTGTTTGTCTGCTGCCAGAAGTATATCATCCGCGGCATTGCCATGGGCGCTGTGAAGGGTTGATTTCAGTGACTGCCCGGGCGGCGTCTGCGCCGCCCGGGGCCTCCGCCGGAAACCGTTTGCCCGGCGGAGGCCCCTCTTTATACAGGAAAAGGAAACGATTTCAATGGTAGAGATCAACGATCTGGTAAAAAAATACGGAAACAAGACCGCCCTGGACCACGTCAGCTTCCAGGTCCGGGAGGGGGAGGTGCTGGGCTTTTTAGGGCCCAACGGCGCGGGGAAGAGCACCACCCTGAACATCCTTACCGGCAATCTCTCCGCCACCTCCGGCACGGCCTCCATCGACGGGTTCGAGATCCTGGAGTCCCCCCTGGAGGCCAAGAGACGGCTGGGCTACCTGCCGGAGCAGCCGCCCCTCTACCCGGAGATGACGGTGGAGGAGTACCTGACCTTCGTTTACCGGCTCAAGCGGTGCCGCCTGGAGAGGAAAGCCCACCTGGAGGAGGTCTGCCGGACGGTGGACATTCAGGACGTGCGCCCCCGGCTCATCCGTAACCTCTCCAAGGGCTACCGCCAGCGGCTGGGCATCGCCCAGGCCCTGGTGGGCCGGCCCCGGGCGCTGGTCCTGGACGAGCCCGCCTCGGGGCTGGACCCCAAGCAGATGGAGGAGGTCCGGGATCTGGTGAAGAGCCTGGGCAGGGAGCGCACGGTGATCTTCTCCTCCCACAATCTGGCGGAGGTCCAGGCGGTGTGCGACCGGGTGGTGGTCATCGACCACGGCCGGGTGGTTGCCGACGGCGCGCCGGAGGAGCTGGCCCGGAGGCTGGGCGGGACCCGCCTGCGGGTGCGGGCGGAGGGGACGGAGAGCGCCCTGCGGGAGAGGCTGGAGCGCGTTCCCGGCGTGAAGGCGGTCAGGGTCCTCCCGGCGGCGGAGGGGGAGTGCGCCCTGGAGCTGCTGGCGGAGGACGGCCGGGATATCCGCCGGGAGACGGCCCTGGCCCTGAAGGAGGGGCCGTTCCTGGCGCTGGAGATCACCGGGGCGGACCTGCAGGGGATTTTTCTCAGGCTGACAGAGGGGGAGCGGATATGACAGCGGTATTCCGGCGGGAGCTCGCCGCCTATTTTATCACCCCCATCGGGTACGTCTACCTGACGGCCTTCTATCTGCTGGCCGGGTATCAGTACGCGGTGCTCCTCCTCAGCGGCAGCGCGGACATGGCGGCGGAGTTCTCCTTTCTCTACACGGCGGTGCTGCTGCTGACGCCGGTGCTGACCATGCGGCTTTTCAGCGAGGAGCGCAGGCAGAAGACGGACCAGCTCCTCTTTTCCGCTCCCGTGACCCTGGGGGGCATCACGGCGGGAAAGTATTTCGCGGCGGCGGCGGTTTATCTGCTGGGTATCGCGGTGACGCTGCCCCAGGCGGCGGTTCTCTCCCTCTTCGGGGAGGTGAACTGGGCGCTGGTGGCAGGGAACTTCGCGGGCATGGCCCTGGTGGGAATGGCCGCAATCGCCCTGTGCATGTTTGTCTCCGCCCACACGGAGAGCCAGATGGTGGCGGCCATCGGCGGCTTTGCCGCCGTGCTGGCGGCGCTGGGCCTGAGCTCCGCCGCCCGGCTGGTCCCCGCCGGGCTCCTGCGGACGCTGCTACAGGAGGCGGCCTTCTATTCCCGCTACTACCGGATGACCATGGGACTGGTCCGTGCGTCGGATGTATTCTTTTTCGCCAGCTTTGGGGGGGCGTTCTTCTTTTTGACCGCCCGGACCCTGGAGCGGCGGCGGTGGGGCGGCCAGTAGGCCCCGGATGACGAGGGTAAAAGATGAACAGGATAAACAGAATGAAGCGAAAGAGCGCCGGTTCCCGCCGCCGCTGGCGGTACGGCGCGCTGTCCCTGGCGGTCACGGCGCTGGGCGCCGCCCTGGTTGTGGCCGCCAACGGCGTGGCGGGGCTCCTGACGGAGCGCTTCGGCTGGACGGCGGACCTGACGGCGGAGGGCCGCTACGGCCTCTCCCAGGCCACGGAGGACTGTCTGGCCGGACTGGAAAGCGATGTGGACATCTATGTGATGCAGGCCGGGGAGGATCTGGCCGTGGGCAGCTACTATGTGGTGCAGGCGTATGAGGCCCTGCTGGCCTACCAGAGGGGATCGGACCATATCCGCCTGGAATTCGTGGACCTCACCGGCAACCCAACCTTCACCGCCCGGTATCCGGAGCTGGAGCTGGGCAGCTGGGACATCCTGGTGGAGTCCGGGGAGCGGCGGGAGGTCCTGAACTTCAGCCAGCTCTACGACTACGGCGCGGGCGGCGCGTCCATCACCGCCTCCCGGGTGGAGGAGAAGCTGACCAACGCCATTCTCTCCGTGGTCTCCGGGGAGAGGACGGCTGCGGCCCTGCTCACCGGCTGCGGCGACGCCTCTCCGGACGACCTTCTGAATCTGATGGAGGCCAACCGGTTTGACGTGCGCGCCTGCTCCCTGGTGACGGGGGAGATCGACCCGGAGGCGGAGCTGGCGGTCCTCTTCGCGCCCCAGACGGACCCGGAGCCGGAGAGCCTGGAGAAGCTGGACGCCTGGCTGGAGAACGGCGGGAGACAGGGGCGGAGCCTCTTTGTCTTTATGGACCCCAATTTCCCTGAGCTTCCCAATCTCCAGGCGTTCCTGGCGGACTGGGGCATCGGCCTGGGGGAGGGGTACGCCTTCGAGTCCCGGAGCAGCCTCTACTACGAGCGGCCCTTCTACCCCATCGCCCAGTACGGCGACATGGACTATGCCGGGGGGATGACCGCCAGCGACCTGACGGTCATGGCGCTCTGCCGCCCGGTGGAGGTCCTCTTCGACAGCCGGGACAACTATGAGACCACTGTGCTGCTGCGCTTTACGGAGAGCGCCGGAAGCCTGCCCCTGGGGGCTGCGGAGGTCTCGGCGGAGGACGTCACCGGCGATGTGGCGGCGATGGTCCTCTCCGCCCACAGCTGGTATGGCGCGGAGGTCACCCGGTCCCATGTGGTGGTCTCCGGCTCCGCCCTGGCCTTCAGCAGCGGCCTGACCGCCAGCGGGACCTTCGCCAACGGGCGGTATATCCTGGGCCTCTTCCAGAAGCTCAGCGCCCAGGGGACCGGCGTCAGCATACCGCCCAAGAGCCTGACCGCCCCTGTCCACAGCATGACGGGGGCTCAGGCCAGCGGATTTGTCTGGGCCTTTCTGGCCGTCCTGCCGGCGGCGGTGCTGGCGGTGGGGACCGTCGTGTGGCTGCGGCGCAGGCGGAAATGAACAACACGGATGATCGGAGGGACGCGCGATGAAAAAGCAGCTTGCCGCTCTGGCCGGCACAGCCCTCTGCCTTGCGGCGCTGGCGCTGGCATGGGTCCTCCTCTCCGGCGGCGAGGCCGGGGAGGACGGGCCGGAGGACCTGCCGGAGCTTATCGCCGGCGCGCGGGCAGTGGAGGTGGCCGGGACCTCCGCCGGTTACCGCGCCGCGTGGAGGGAGGGCGCGCTGGCGGTGGAGGGGCTGGAGGGCTTCAGCCTGGACCGCGCGGCGGCGGCCAGCCTGGAAAACGCCTTGACATCCCTTCCCGCCCGGGATACAATCAAGGACGGCGGAGAGCGGCTGGCGGACTTCGGGCTGGAGGAGCCTGCGGTCCGGGTGGAGACGGACGGGACGTCCCTGGCCATCGGGGACGCCGTGCCCGGCGCGGAGAAGCGGTATGTGCTGTGGGAGGGGGAGGTCTATACGGCCAGCCAGTCCGACCTGGAGCCCTTCTTCTTCCGGGCGGAGGACTTCCTGTCCCGCCAGATCACCCCCTCTGATGGGGAGCTGGAGCGGATCAGCGTCTCCGGAGGGGGCCGGGAGGAGCCGGTGGTCCTGACCCTGGCGGACAGCCAGGAGCTGGCGGGCTACCAGGTGCGCTCCTACATGCTCCGCTCGCCCCTGGAGTATCCGGCGGACCCCTCGCGGGCGGAGGCGTTCCTCGCTTCGGCCTATGGCATCACGGCGGAGTGGGCGGAGGCGGTGCGCCCCGGCGCGGCGGAGCTGGCGGCGCTGGGCCTTGCGGAGCCCTGGGCAAGGCTGGAGCTGGCTCTCCGGGATGACGGCGGCTCGCTCTGGAATGCGGAGGTGTCCCTCTCGGAGCCGGACGCCTCCGGCATGGCCTGGGCCCTGGCGGGGGAGGTGGTCTACCGCCTCCGGACGGATGAGCTGTACTGCCTCGGCGCGGACCCTGGGGAGCTGGTGAGCCGGGAGATTCTGGCCCCACCGGTCGATCAGCTCCATACCCTCACAGTGGAGCGGCCCGGGGGGATGCTGGTCCTGACCCTGGACTGGGACGGCGGCGGCTGCCGGGTCTTCCTGGGGGAGGAGGAGCTGGACTGGGACAGCTTCCGGAATTTTTACTACACCCTCATCAGCCTCCGTGCGGAGGAGGTCCTGTTTGACGGCCTGCCGGACCCGGCGGATATGGAGCCGCTGGCCAGCGTGACCTTCGGCCTGGAGGACGGGGAGCGGACGGCGGACTACTGCCGGGAGGCGGACCGCAGGGTCTATGCCAGGGCGGAGGGCCGGGGATTCCGCCTGTCCTACGCCAGCTTCAGCCAGATGCTGGAGCGCCTGGACCGTCTGGCGGCGGGCGAGACGGTTGAGGCGAGGTACTGAGGCGGCAAAAAAACCGCGGGGGCGGCAGCCCCTGCGGTATCTATGATATTTCCTCGTTGTTTTCCCCGTCCCGGACGGTTCCGGCCTTCCGGGCGGCCTTCCGGGCCCTGCGGATGGCGGGCTCGATCAGACGCTCCGCCGCCAGGGCGGTCAGGCCGGGGAGAAAAAGGCTCGAAACAGGGACCATATAGATTGCCAGAGCGCTGGCCACAGCCAGCGCCACCAGGATCGCTGTGAACCCCAGCCGCGTTACGGCCAGCGCCATGGCGGCCTTCAGAAGCTCCAGGTTCTTCATATAGAACCGGGAGAGCATGGGGAAGAGGTACAGCGTCCCGGCGCAGAGCAGGAACGCCGCCGCCAGCGCCACGATCCTGTAGAAGACGCCCAGAAAGCTCTCCTTGCCCATGGCGCCGGCGAAGAGCCAGCTGACGCCCACAAACGCCGCCGCCGGAAGGCAGGCCAGCGTCAGCGCCATCCCCTGGCCCAGATTGGTCCGGAAGGAGCGCCAGAAGGTGGGGAGGAGATGGCCCCGGTCCTCCAGGACAACGGTGTGTACGGTGTGGTACAGCGCCGCCCAGGCGGGGCCCGCCGTGATGACGGGCAGGGAGAAGAGGAGCCACAGGAGGCTCAGCAGGACCAGATCGCAGGCCTTGCTGATGAATGTCCAGACCGGGTTATCCAGGCGGAAAAGGCGGTTCATGGCTGCGCCCCCCCTTTCTATCTGCTTTTGTATAATGAATTTATTTTAGCATAGAACAAATAAACTGTCAAGGAGGCTATCAGAGATGGACAACGTACGCCCCACGCCCGCCCAGGTCCTGGAGATGGATCTGGAGGGCATCTACATCGGGAACCTCAACACGGTGGACAGCGACCTGGCCCTGCCGGAGGCGGGGCCCTGCGGCTCCCGGTTTGTCTGGGAGACAGGGGAGAGCCGCTTCATCACCGCGGAGGGCAGGGTCCGCCGCCCCCTCCACGGCATGGGAAACCGGAAGGTGGAGCTGACCGTCACCGCCAGCTATGAGGGCGAGACGGCCCGGCGGCAATTCACCGCCACCGTGGTGCAGGAGGAGCGGGAAACCGTCATCGCGGAAATATTCCCGGTGGAGCTGGCCCTGGCGCCGGGGGAGCGGCGGGAGCTGCCCTCCGTGGCAGTGGCCCGCTGTACCGACGGGCGGCTCATCACCCGGCCCGTCAAATGGGAGAGCTGGACGCCCCTGGCGGAGCCCGGGAAGCTGGAGGTGGCGGGGATTGCGGCGGAGCAGCCCGTCAGGGCCGTCCTCACCTTCGGGCCAACCGAGAGGGAGGAGGGACCCCGGCGGAGGCTGGAGTACTTCCCCATGGACCGGGTGCGGCTGCTGCCCGGCACGGTCTATTATGAAAACCAGCGGCGGATGCTGGAGTACCTGCTGGGCGTGGACGACGGGCAGATGCTCTACAACTTCCGGCGGGCGGCGGGCCTCTCCACCCAGGGGGCGGAGCCCATGACCGGGTGGGACGCGGATGAGTGCAAGCTCAAGGGCCACACCACCGGGCATTATCTCTCCGGACTGGCCCTGGCCTTTGCCGCCACCGGGGACGGCCGGTTCAGCCGGAAGCTCGGCGTCGTGGTGGAGGGCCTGCGGGAGTGTCAGGACGCCTTTGCCGCCGCTGGGGAGTGCGCCCCCGGCTTCCTCAGTGCCTACCCGGAGGAGCAGTTCGACCTGCTGGAGAGGTTCACCAAGTATCCGGAGATCTGGGCGCCCTATTACACCCTGGACAAGATCATGTCCGGCCTCTATGACTGCCACACCCTGGCCGGAAACCAGGAGGCGCTGGAAATCCTCGACAAGCTGGGGGACTGGGTCTACCGCCGTCTGGCCCGGCTGGACCGGGAGACCCGGGACGCCATGTGGTCCATGTATATCGCCGGGGAGTTCGGCGGGATGCTGGGGACCATGGTGAAGCTCTGCGGCCTCACCGGGAAGCGCCGGCACCTGGAGGCCGCCCGGTTCTTCTGGAACGAGAAGCTGTTCTATCCCATGAGCCGGGGCCTGGACACCCTGGAGGATATGCACGCCAACCAGCACATCCCCCAGATCCTGGGGGTCATGGACCTCTATCAGGCCCAGGGAGACCCGGAGCACTGGCGGATCGCGGAGAATTTCCGGCGCATCGTCACCAGCGGGCACACTTACTGCATCGGCGGCGTGGGGGAGACGGAGATGTTCCACGCGGCAAACTCCACCTGCCGGTATCTCACGGACAAGGCGGCGGAGAGCTGCGCCAGCTACAACCTCCTGCGGCTGACGGGGCAGATGTTCCCCTATACCCTGGACGGGGGGATGCTGGACTACTACGAGAATACCCTGTGCAACCACATCATGGCCTCGTGCAGCCACGACAGCAGCGGCGGCACCACCTACTTCATGCCCCTGGGACCCGGCGGCGCGAAGGAGTACTCCACAACGGAGAACACCTGCTGCCACGGCACCGGAATGGAGAGCCGCTTCCGGTACATGGAAAACATCTTCGCCCAGGATGAGTCGTTCCTCTATGTGAATCTGCTGGTGGACGCGGTCCTGTCCGGAGAGCTGGAAGCGCGGACCCTCTCCCCAGGGGTCATCCAGGTCCAGGCCCTGTCGGATCTGAAAAAGGGCCTGAAGATCCACATTCCCGCCTGGGCGCAGGAGAAGCTGGCGGTGGAGGGCGGGGCCGCCTCCCACCGCCTGGAGGACGGATTCCTGGTGGTGGAGAAGCCGCTGGGCGCGGGGGAGCGGGTGGTTCTGCGCCTGCCCATGGAGCTGCGGCGGCTGGAGAACCTGCCGGATGAGAACCTGGTGAATCTGGCCTGGGGACCCTATATCCTGGCCGCCCTGGACGGCGGGAAGGACTTTCTCACCGCGGCGTCCCTGGAGAAGCTCCGGCAGGAGAAGGAGGGACCCTTTTTCCGGGCCGGGGAAATCAGGCTGATCGGGTTTCCCCTGGTGGACCAGGAGCCCTGCCACGTCTATTTCCGCAAATCCTGACAGAGCGCCGGGGCGGCGATGTTTTTCGTCATCGCCGCCCCGGCGTCCGCCTGTTCCATGATATGGCTGGAAATCCATTTTCAGAAACGGGCTCCATATTTGCAGGGCGCGGCGGCCCCGCCGCGCCCTGCGAACCACAAAATTGAGTTCCCCGATTGGGCTGAAAATGGCATTGATTCATCCGGCTTATTGGAGTATAATGGCAGTGGAACCCCCTGTCCCGGGGGCTGGCCATGGGCTGCCGGCTGGCAACATCGGGACTGGGCGAAACAATTTGCGGTATGGTGCGCGGGATGCCGGCCCCGGCGCTGTCCGGGCGGCGCTGCGCGGATATTGATAAAGGAGGGCGTTATGCTGTATATTGGAGTGGATCTGGGGACCTCCGCCGTCAAGCTGCTGCTGATGGACGGGGAGGGCGCGGTCAAACATGTGGTATCCAGGGAGTACCCCCTGGAGTTCCCCCGCCCCGGCTGGAGCCAGCAGGCTCCGGAGGACTGGAAAAACGCCGTGCTGGAGGGCATCCCCCAGCTGCTGGAGGGCTTCGACGCAAACGAGGTCAGGGGCATCGGCGCGGGCGGACAGATGCACGGGCTGGTGGTTCTGGATGAAAACGACTGCGTCCTCCGTCCCGCCATCCTCTGGAACGACGGACGCACCGCGAAGGAGGTGGAGTACCTCAACGGGACCGTTGGCCGGGACAGGCTGAGCCGGTACACCGCCAATATCGCGTTCGCCGGCTTCACGGCCCCCAAGCTGCTGTGGATGCGGGAGAACGAGCCGGAGCTGTTCGGGAGGATCGCGAAAATCATGCTGCCCAAGGACTACATCAACTATGTCCTGACCGGCGTCCACTGCACCGACTACTCCGACGCCAGCGGGATGCTGCTGCTGGACGTGGAGCATAAGCGCTGGTCAAAGGAGATGCTGGAGCTGTGCGGCGTCACGGAGGAGCAGATGCCGAAGCTGTTTGAGAGCTATGAGGCGGTGGGCACGCTGAAGCCGGATGTGGCGCGGCGGCTGGGACTGCCGGAGACGGTAACGGTCTGCGCCGGGGCGGGGGACAACGCCGCCGCCGCAGTGGGGACCGGCGCCGTGGGCGCGGGCAGGTGCAACATCAGCCTGGGCACCTCCGGGACCATCTTCATCTCCTCGGACAGGTTCGGCGTGGACCCCAACAACGCGCTCCACGCCTTCGCCCACGCCGACGGCGGGTATCACCTCATGGGCTGTATGCTCTCCGCCGCCAGCTGCAACAAATGGTGGCAGGAGGAGATCCTCGGCACGGACGATTACCAGACGGAGCAGGCCGGGATAGACCTGGACAGATTGGGCAGAAACCACGTCTACTTCCTGCCCTACCTCATGGGCGAGCGCAGCCCCATCAACGACACCGGCGCCCGGGGCTGCTTCATCGGCATGACCATGGACACCACCCGGGCGGATATGACCCAGGCGGTGCTGGAGGGTGTGGCCTTCGCCATCCGTGACAGCTTCGAGGTGGCAAGGAGCCTGGGCGTGGAGATCCCCAGGTCCAACGTCTGCGGCGGCGGCAGCAGGTCGCGGCTGTGGAAGACCATACTGGCCAACATCCTGGGCATCCCCCTGGACACGGCCGCCACCGAGCAGGGGCCCGGCTGCGGCGGCGCGATTCTGGCGATGGTGGCTGCCGGGCGGTTCCCCTCCGTCCGGGCTGCGGCGGACGCGCTGGTCTCCGTGGCGGACACGGTGGAGCCGGACGCCCGGCTCACCGCCCTCTATGAGGAGCGGTATCGGCAGTTCAGGGAGATTTATCCCGCCTGCAGGGCGCTGTTTCCCAAACTTCAATAAAGGAGCCAGGACATGAAAATCGAATCCATCTATGACCCTTCCTTCAGGCCCTACGGCCAGGTCCTCGCCGGCTATGACACAAAAGCGCTGACGGCCTCCATGGAGGCCATCCCGCTGCCGGAGAGGGGGGTGGCCTATGAGCCGTCCATCGCCGCGCTGGAGGCCAACGCCATCTTCGGCCAGCTGCAAAACGGCGCCTACGGCGGGATGCCGGTGCAAATCGGCATGTGCTGGGGCCGCAACACCGTGCTCAACTGCCTGGAGTACCACCGGGACAGCGAGGTCAACATCGGCGCCTGCGATTTCATCCTCCTGCTGGCGAAGCAGGAGGAGATTGCGGACGGCAGGCTGGACACCGCCAGGGTCAGGGCCTTCCGGGTCCCCGCCGGTGTGGCCGTGGAGGTCTACGCCACCACGCTGCACTACGCGCCCTGCCATGTGGACGGGGAGAAGGGCTTCCGGGTGGCGGTGGCGCTGCCCAGGGGCACCAATGAGGCCAGGCCGTCCATCACGCCCGTCAATGAGGAGGACCGGCGGCTGTGGGCGCGGAACAAATGGCTGCTGGCCCATCCGGAATCCAGCGAAGCCGGACAGGGAGCCTATATAGGACTCACCGGTGAGAACACCGATATTCAAAATATGATTTGAGGAGGAAACATCATGCAGCTGCAAAACATCCCCGAGGTCAGGCTGGGCGTCATCGCCGTCAGCCGTTCCTGCTTCCCCGCCGCGCTGAGCGAGCGCCGGAGGGCCGCCCTGAAGGCCGCCTATGGCGAGGGCCTTTATGAGTGCCCCGTCACGGTGGAGAACGAGGTCCAGGCCAGGGAGGCCGTCCGTGACGTGAAGGCCAACGGCGTCAACGCCCTGGTGGTGTTCCTGGGCAACTTCGGTCCGGAAACCCCCGAGACCCTGATCGCCCAGTGGTTCCACGGCCCCATCATGTACGTGGCCGCCGCCGAGGGCGACGGCGACCTCCACGACGGGCGCGGCGACGCTTACTGCGGTATGCTCAACTGCTCCTACAACCTGGGGCTGCGGGGCAGGACCGCCTACATCCCGGAGTATCCCGTGGGAACCGCCCGGGAGCTGGCGGAGAAAATGGCGGAGTTCGTGCCCATCGCCCGGGCCATCCTGGGCCTCAAGGGGCTCAAGCTCATCACCTTCGGCCCCCGGCCCGACGACTTCCTGGCCTGCAACGGCCCCATCAAGCCGCTGTTCGACCTGGGCGTGGCGGTGGAGGAGAACTCCGAGCTGGACCTGCTGGTGGCCTACAACAAGCATCAGGACGACCCCCGGATTCCTGAGAAGATGAAGGAGATGGAGGCCGAGCTGGGGGGGAACAACCCCTACGGCGGCATCCTGCCCCGGCTGGCCCAGTACGAGCTGACCCTGCTGGACTGGGCGGAGCAGCACAAGGGCGCCCGGCAGTACGTGGCCTTTGCCAACAAGTGCTGGCCCGCGTTCCAGACGGAGTTCAGGTTCGTACCCTGCTACGTCAACAGCCGCCTGGCGGCTATGGGCATCCCTGTTTCCTGCGAGGTGGACATCTACGGCGCGCTGAGCGAGTATATCGGCACCTGCGTTTCCGGCTCCGCCTGCACCCTGCTGGACATCAACAACACCGTCCCCGCCTCCATCTACGACAAGGGCATCAAGGGCAAGTATGACTGCCGCCTGACGGAGACCTTCATGGGCTTCCACTGCGGCAACACCGCCTGCTCCCTGCTGAAGAACCCCCACATGGGCTACCAGCTCATCATGAAGCGGGACCTGGAGCCGGACCTGCCGGAGCCGGACATCACCCGGGGCACCATGGAGGGCAACATCAAGGCCGGGGACATCACCTTCTTCCGCCTCCAGTCCACCGCGGATACGCAGCTCAAGGCTTATGTGGCCCAGGGCGCGGTGCTGGACGTGGACTGCGAGAGCTTCGGCTCCATCGGGGCCTTCGCCATCCCGGAGATGGACCGGTTCTACCGCCATGTGCTCATCGCCAGGCGGTATCCCCACCATGGCGCGGTGGCCTTCGGCCACTGGGAGAAGGCGCTCTTTGAGGTGTTTAAGTACCTGGGCGTCGGGGACATCGCCTACAACCAGCCCGCAAGCCTGCCTTATCCCGGCGAAAATCCCTTCAAGTAAAAACACGAACCCCGTGGGCCGCAATCCGGTCCACGGGGCGCTTGGCATTTTCCTGTGTTCTCCCACAGGAAAATGCTTCTCAATCTGAAAGGAGGCGCGTATGAGCGAACGCAAGTCAAACTATGAGATCACCCGTGACCGGGTGGAGAGCGAATTTTTGAAATACGATCAGGAATCAATGATTCAAAAATTTCATCTTGTAAACGACCGGGACTACCTCTATATCCGGTTTGCCGCCCAGGACTATCGGGTGGACCGGAGGACAGGCCGGGTGGAGCGGCTGACAGCCGGGGAAGCGGTCCACGCCGGATTCAACGAGACCATGACCATCTTTGACGTGCTGTGCGAGTCCAGACCGGACTGCCGCCTCAGCGGCGAATTCGTCCGGGTCAACGACCTGGACGGCGTTGCCAAGACCGCCTGTCTGGGCGGCAATCTGTTCGACGGCAGCGCGAAGGCGTTCGCCCACCGGACCGAAGAGCTGAAAGCCGCCTGCCGGCGGCTGGGCGGCATAGCCGGGAGCGTGGGCGACGTGTCCTACCGGATTCCTCTGTTTGATTTCTTCCCGGTCACGCTGCAATTCTGGGACGCGGACGACGAATTTGACGCGGTGCTGAAAATCATGTGGGACCGGCGCACGTTGGATTTCATGCGGTATGAGACCACCTGGTACGCGGCGGGACACCTGCTGGGGCGAATCAGGGAACTGATGGACGGGGCGGGCTGAAGCGGCGGCGGAACATGCCGCCCCGGCCTATCCGCCGATCTGGTTCATGTCCCTGGCGGCCTCTGAGGGGACGGAGGCGGACAGCTCCCCGCGCCGCTCCGGCTTACGGCGGACAGCCGCCTCCAGCGCCCGCCGCAGGTCCGGGCCGTGCAGGCCCCGCAGGGGCAGCTCCTCCCTTGCGTGCAGGCAGGGCTTGATCCGCCCGTCCGCCGTCAGGCGGAGCCGGCCGCATTGACCGCAGAAGCACCGGCTCAAAGGCCGGATAAGCCCCACCGTCCCCGCCGCCCCCGGCAGACGGTACCGCTCCGCCACGCCGCCGTCCGGTTCCAGCGGCTCCAGTCCGGGCAGGCGCTCCAGCACGGCCTCGCAGGGCAGGTACGCCTCCGGCCCGAGCCCCGCCGCGCAGCCAATGGGCATCAGCTCAATGAAGCGCACCTCCACCGGCTCCCGCGCCGTCAGCGCCGCCAGGGCGGGAATCTCACCGCCGTTGAACCCGCCAATGAGGACGCAGTTCAGCTTCACCGGCGTCAGCCCCGCGTCCCTGGCCGCCTGGATGCCCGCCAGGGCCGCGTCCAGACTGCCGCCCCGGGTGATCCGCCGGTACTTCTCCGGGTCCAGGGTGTCCAGGCTCACGTTCACCCGGTCCACCCCCGCCGCCTTCAGCTCCCCCGCCATTTCAGCCAGCAGCAGGCCGTTGGTGGTCAGCGTCAGCTCCCGCAGCGCCGGGATGGCCCGCAGGCCCCGGCAAAGGCCCGTCATCCCCCGCCGGAGCAGGGGCTCGCCGCCGGTGAGGCGTATCTTCCGCACCCCCAGCGCCACGGCCTCCCGGGCGATTTCCTCGATCTCCTCCAGGGAGAGGATCTGGCTGTGGTCCCGCTTCCCGATTCCCTCCGGCGGCATGCAGTAGACGCACCGCAGATTGCACCGGTCCGTCAGGGAGACGCGCAGATAGGTGATCTCCCGCTGAAACCGGTCTCTCACAGCTCCGTCTCCGTCACGCACTCCGCTTTGAGCTTCCCCACCAGAAATTGCAGCGCGTCCACCACATGGGGGCGGATGTCGCCGCCGACGAGCGCATACATGATGTCGTCCCCCACCTCCAGCAGGCCCTCGTTCAGCCATACCCGGACATAGGAGACGCCCTCCATCCGCCGGGTCTCCTCCACAGCCGCGTCAACCTTCGCCGGGTCGTAGCCAAAGCGCATCCCCTTCACGGGGGCTGCGTCCCCCGCGCCCTCCCGGACCTGCCGCCGGGCGGTCTCCCGGACGACGCCGTTGTGGGTCAGGTACATCCCCGCCTTCCCGGCGCCGGGGCGGGCCTTCGCCTCCCGCAGCCACGCGTCCATGGAGGGCGGCGTCCTCCGGCCGGAGGGCGCGGCGCAGTCCGCCGAGCCGCCGGAGCGCAGCATGTCCACCCCGTGGCGCAGCGCCCCCAGCACCGCCAGCAGATTCTCCCTGGCGGCCTTCTCGCTGCCGGGGAGGTTCACAATCAGCGTCCCGCCCCGGATGCCCGCCGCGCCCCGGGACAGGCATCCCCTGGGCGTGATTCTCATGCTCTCCGCCCGCATGGCCTCCGGCAGGCCCGGGGCCGCCCGCTCAATCACGGCCAGAGTAGCCTCCGGGGTCACGTCCCGGGGTGAAAATCCGGTGCCCCCGGTGGTCAGGACCAGCGGGACCCGCTCCACGTCCGCGCACTGGACCAGCTCCGCCTTGATCTCCTCCAGGCTGTCGGGGATGACCGCTGTGCGGACCACCTCCCACCCCGCGTCCCGCAGAAGCCCGCACAGGGCGGGCCCGCTGGTGTCTGCCCGCTGGCCCCCCGCGCCCTTGTCGCTGATGGTAATGACCGCCGCCTTGCTGTTCATCTCAATCGTCCTCCCTGTGAAAATCGCCGTGTACGCCTCCGGACTTCTCCAGCAGCCGGAGGTCGGAAACCACAATATCCCTCTGCACAGCCTTGCACATATCGTACACTGTCAGCGCCGCCACGGACGCCGCCGTCAGCGCCTCCATCTCCACGCCGGTGCGTCCGGCGCAGCGCACCGACGCCCGCACGTCCACGCAGCACCGCTCCCCGTCCAGGGTCAGCCGCAGGTCGATGCCGTCCACCGCCACCGGATGGCACATGGGGATCAGCTCCGCCGTGCGCTTGGCGGCCATGATGCCCGCCACCTGAGCCACCGCCAGCACGTCCCCCTTCGCCACCCCGCCGTCCCGGATGAGGGCGAGGGTCTCCCGGCTGACCAGCACCCGCGCGCCCGCCAGGGCTGTGCGGCGGGAGGGGCGCTTTTCGCCGACGTCCACCATCCTTGCCCGGCCCTGGCTGTTGAAATGGGTAAAATCCTCCATAAGACATCCTCCTTGCGCCTTTTCTTCATTATAGCAAACCCCGGCTGCGGTTGCAAGAGGGGGGACGCCGGAATCATCCCTGTACAGGCAAAGACCGGAACCCGCGCCATCCGGCGGGTCCCGGTCTTTGAAGCTACGCGGGCTTCTGCTCCATAGCGGCGTACAGCCGTCCCTTCATGGAATCCGGCGTGGTGCCCAGGGCGGCGGCGAACTCCTCGCACACCAGCCGCTCCACCAGCTTCTGGTAGCGGACGTCCACCTGCCCCAGCTTTTTGCTGCGGGCGGCCAGCTCCTTCTGCTTGCAGTGGAGCTCCTTCAGCAGAACCAGACTGTCCTCCAGCCGGCAGGTTGCCAGCAGCTTCTGGTAATGAGTGGTCAGGTCCGCCGGGCGCCTTGCGTGGAATGCCCTGGCCTCCAATCCGGGCAGGCTGTCCAGGTAGCCGTGGGCCTCCCCGCTGCCGATCAGCGGGCGCATGGAGTTCTCCGCGTCCACCGGGATATACAGCAGCTCCCCGCTGGAGGAGAACCGGGCCCGCAGGGTGTAATAGGGCCGTCCGGCGTCCTGCTCAAAGGGGGGCGCGCCGATACGCTCCACCCGGCATACGCTCATCCCGCCGCACAGGATGGATGTTCCTACCGCGTACATGGCGTCCCTCAATCCAGGTAGCCGCCTACGGGCTGGGAGTTGTTCTGACGCTTGATTTCGACGATCAGGGAGCCGTCCGGCTGCTCCTGTTCCGCCAGGACCTTGTAGGGCGTTCTCCGGCGGTCCATCTGCGCCTTGTAGAATGCGTATTCCTGCCGGACCTGCTCCCTGGCCGTCTCCGGCCCCAGGCCGTCCTTGAGCTGAAAGTGGATTGTCTGCTCCAGGCAGGCTGCCTTGATCCGTTTCATGTGCAAATCCTCCGTTTCCTGAATGGTGCCATTTTACATCAAATTTGCACATTTTTCAAAGGACATTATTCACAAAAATGTACACGATACACATCGGGCAAAATGCACAGAGGCGGCCCCCCCGGGGGGCCGCCTCTTCCTGTGGTCAAATCTCTGCTGTAATCAGCTCGTACTCCTTTGTCCCAAAGCCCAGCGCGGCGGCGGCGTCGATGGTATGGGTGCCGTGCCGGGACTCCACCCGCTCCAGGAAATGCTCCCGGCCCGGATCGCTGGACTGGCGGATCAGGTCGATGCAGGCCTGATCCAGCGCCACCGGGTCCAGGGAGGACAGGATGCCGATGTCCTTCATACACGGGTCCTCCGCCACGGCGCAGCAGTCGCAGTCCACGGACAGGTTGCACATCATGCTGACATAGGCCAGATTGCCCTTGAAGAACTCTACCACGCTGCCCGCCGCGTCGGCCATGGCCTCGCAGAAGGCGTCCTGCTCCGCCGTGTGGCTCCATACGGCGGTCTGGTCGTCCGTCACGCCGCCGGAGTGGATCAGCGACTTTCCCCTGGAGGACGCGCAGCCGATGGAAAGCTGCTTCAGCGCCCCGCCGTAGCCGCCCATGGGGTGGCCCTTGAAGTGGGAGAGGACCAGCATGGAGTCATATTCCGCCATGCTCCTGCCCACCATGTTCTCCCGCAGCACCTTCCCCTTGGGCGTGGGCAGGATCAGGTCCGGGCCCTCGGCGTCCATCAGGTCCACCGGGAAGTACTTGGTCCACAGGTGGTTCTCCAGCAGCTTCCGGTGCTTCTCCGTGGTGTTGCGCTCGCCGTCGTAGGCGGTGTTGCACTCCACTACCGTGCCCTGGACCGCCTCCACCATGGGGCGCATGAAGTCCGGGCGCAGGTAGTTCTGGTTGCCCTCCTCGCCGGAGTGGACCTTCACGGCCACCTTGCCCGGCAGGGCTTTTCCCAGCGCGCGGTACATGGCCAGCACCGCCTCCGGGGTCAGCGTTCTGGTGAAATAAACCTTTGCCTTTTCCATGATAAGAATACCTCCATTGTATGATTACGCCCAGGCAACAGGCCCCGGGGTCACAGAACCGCTTTCGGGCAGCCCATCAGCGCGGCGAACGCCTCGCCGCTGAGGGTCTCATGCTCCAGCAGATACGCCGCCGCGGCCTCCATCTGCTCCCGGTGGGCCTCCAGCACCTCCTCGCAGCGGCGGTAGGCGGCGTCGATGATCGCCTTCACCTCGCTGTCGATCTGGGAGGCCACCTCCTCGGAGTAGGTTTTGGCCTGGGCCATGCTGCGGCCGATGAACACCTCGTCCTGTCCCGAGTCAAAGCTGACCGCGCCCAGCCTGGGGCTCATGCCGTAGTTCATCACCATTTTCCGGGCCATATCCGACGCCCGCTGGATGTCGTTGGACGCGCCGGTGGAGATGTCGTCCAGAAACAGCGCCTCCGCCGCCCGGCCGCCCAGCAGGGCGGCGATCTCCTCCTCCATATACCGCTTGGAGTAGTAGCCCCGGTCCTCCCCGGGCAGGGAGATGGTCATGCCGCCCGCCTGTCCCCTGGGGACGATGGTCACCTGATGGACCGGGTCCACGCTGGGCAGGCAGTGGTGCATGACGGCGTGGCCTGCCTCGTGGTAGGCGGTGAGCCTCCGCTCATGCTCCGGCACCACCCGGCTCTTCTTCTCCGGCCCGGCCAGGACCTTGATGACCGCCTCCTGGAGCACGTCCATGGTGATGAACTTCTGGTCCCGCCGGGCGGACAGCAGCGCGCCCTCGTTGACCAGATTCTCCAGGTCCGCCCCGGTGAAGCCGGAGGTGGACTGGGCCAGCACCTTCAGATCCACGTCCTCCGCCAGGGGCTTGTTCCTCGTGTGGATGGCCAGGATCTCCTCCCGGCCCTTGCTGTCGGGACGGCCCACATAGACCTGCCGGTCAAACCGCCCGGGCCGCAGCAGGGCGGGGTCCAGAATGTCCGCCCGGTTGGTGGCCGCCAGGACTACCACGCCGGAGTTGCTGCCGAAGCCGTCCATCTCCACCAGGAGCTGGTTGAGGGTCTGCTCCCGCTCGTCGTGGCCGCCGCCCAGGCCCGCGCCGCGCTGGCGGCCCACGGCGTCGATCTCATCAATGAACACCACCGAGGGGGCCACCTTCTTGGCCTCGTCAAAGAGGTCCCGGACGCGGCTCGCGCCCACGCCCACGTACAGCTCCACAAAGTCGGAGCCGGAGATGGACAGGAACTGCACCCCGGCTTCGCCGGCCACGGCCTTCGCCAGCAGCGTCTTGCCGGTTCCCGGAGGGCCCACCAGCAGCACGCCCTTGGGGATGCGGGCCCCCAGGTCCAGATACTTCTGGGGGTCCTTGAGGAAGTCCACAATCTCCCGCAGCTCCTCCTTCTCCTCGTCCGCCCCAGCCACATCTTCAAAATGGACCTTTCTTGCGCTGTCCGAGCCGAAGCGGATGCGCGCGCGGCCGAAGCGCCTGCCCTGGTCCACGCCGCCGCCCCCCTGAGCGCGGGCCATCATATACTGCCACAGCAGAAAGATGATCCCGATCATCATCACATACAGCGCGACCTCAAACCACCAGGGCGGCGTATATACGGGGGCGTAGTCATAATCCTTGAGGATTCCCGCCGCCCGCTGCTCCTGAATGAGCTCTCCCAGCTCCGCGCGGAAGAGGTAGGCGTCCCCCAGTTGGTTCTGAACGGTGGCGCCGCTCTTCAGATTCAGGTACAGCATGTCCCCGTCCTCTACATAAAAGCTCTCCACCTGCTCGCTGCGGAACAGCTCCTCCACCTGGGCGTAGGTCACCGCCGCCGTCCGGCTGGTGGAAAAGAACACGTAGTACGCCCCCAGCAGCAGTAAGATTATCAAGAAATACAGCCCCAGACCAGGGCCCCGTCTCTGTTGTGTCAAAAAATCCACTCCTTAAACGCTTGTAGTCAGCGGCGCCGGCGGGACCGCTCCCCCCGTGTTATTCTTCTCCGCTGTAGACCTCTGGCTTCAGAACCCCGATGTAGGGCAGGTTCCGGTACTTCTGGCAGTAGTCCAGCCCGTAGCCCACCACAAACTCGTCGGGTACGGCGAAGCCGATATAGTCCGCCGTGATAGCCTTGGTCCGGCGGCTGGGCTTGTCCAGCAGGGTGCAGATGGACACCGACGCCGCGCCCTTGGTGATGAAGTACTGCTTGAGGAAGGACAGCGTGTTGCCGGAGTCCAGAATGTCCTCGATGACCACCAGGTTCCGCCCGGTGATGTCCTGCTGGATGTCGTGGGTGATCTTCACCGCGCCGGAGGAGCTGGTGGCGTTGCCATAGGAGGATACCGCGATGAATTCCACGTCGCTGCGCACCTGGCAGGCCCGCACGATGTCCGCCATGAAGATGAAGGCTCCGCGCAGGACGCTCACAAACAGCGGGTCCTTGTCCTTCAGGTCCTCGTACATTTCCATGCCCATGCTCTCAATCCGCGCCGCGATCTGCTTCTCTGTGTAAAGCACCTTCAGAATGTCCTGATCCATCTGTCCCATCGTTCTTTCTCCTTTTCTTTCTCGTGTCTGTCCGCTGCTGCTCCGCCCTTCCGGGCCGGGGGCATTCTTTTCCCTTGCAGGAAAAGAACCAAAAGTACCCTCAAGGGGGCGGTCACCCCTGAGAATCCCCTGAATGCGTTGCTTTGTTTGCCCTCCGGCGATACCCTGATTTGTTCTGGCTCAATGCCTTCATTGGTGCGCCGGTCTTCTGCGTCTGCCCGCTTGCTCTGTCGGGGGCTGGTCAACGGCCCGTTCGCAGAATGTTTTGCATTGATACATCCCCGCAGGGGCGGATATCATCCGCCCGCACTACTGGCCGCCGCCTTCCCGCAGCGTTACCACCCAGCACACCTCATCTTCCTTCCCTTGGTATGCCCAATCCGTTGCGACGCCAAACACAGCGGCCAGCCTCCCGCCTGCCAGCACAGCCGGGTGCTCCGCCCTGCGCTCCACCGGAATGCCCGCGTCCGCAAACAGCCGCTTGACCGTCCGGCTGCCATTCTCCACTGCCAGACGCCCCGCGCCGTCCCAGGCCGCGACTGCCAGCTCTCCGTCCACATCCCGCAGGACAACCCGGCAGGCGTTCTCTTCCACAGGCCCCATGCGCCGCTCCAGCGTCACCCGCCAAGGCCCCCAGCTCTGCTCCCCGGGCCGCAGCGCCAGCGGCTCAGGCGGCAGCGGCCGTTTCTTCAGGATCAGCTGCCCGGAGGTCCGGACCGCGCACAGGCCGCCCGGCAGGTCCAGAAACCCGCCGCTGCGCAAGGCCAGCGCCGCCTCCGTCTGCCCGCGGCTCAGTGAAACGCCCAGTCTCTGTCCCATGGTCCGCACCAGACGGCGGCGCAGCGCCCCGTCCTGCCGGCGCAGGACCGTTACAGGAATTGTTATTATATCATGTTCCACAGCAGGAAGCAAGCCTTCAGTTTCTCTTTGGATGTGCTGGTTTTCCTCCCTCAGCACTGCGGCGGCGGAAGCGATCCGCTCTCCGCACCCGGGAGCGACCGCCTCCAGCAGCGGCAAAACCTCCAGCCGGAGGCGGTTGCGGGTATACATGGGATCCTGGTTGCTCTCATCCTCCACATACGGGAGTCCGTGCCGTTCCACATACCCGTCGATGTCCGCCCTGCCGGTCTCCAGCAGGGGCCGGACGATCCTTCCGCGCACAGGCGGAATGCCGCCCAGCCCTTGCAGTCCCGTTCCGCGCAGGAGGTGGAGCAGGACCGTCTCCGCGTTGTCCTCCCGGTGGTGGGCGGTGGCGATCCGGTCCGCGCCCATGTCAAGCGCCGCGCCCTCCAGAAAGGCGTAGCGCAGCGTCCGGGCGGCGTCCTCGACGCCCAGCCCCTCCCGCCGGGCAAAGGCCCGCACATCCCTGCGCCCGCAGGTGAGCGGAATGCCCTGCGCCCGGCACCAGTCCCGGACAAACGCCTCGTCCCGGTCCGCCGCGGGGCGCAGCTGGTGGTTGAAGTGGGCGGCGGCGACCTGCGACCCGGTCTCCTCCGCCAGCGTGTTCAGCAGATGCAGCAGCGCCATGGAATCCCGCCCGCCGGACACGGCGCACAGAACCGTCCCCCCCAGCATGTCCCATTGTTCGCAGTAGGCCAGCACCTGCCGCGCCAGCCGGTCACTCGTCTTCATCGAAGCGCATCTCCATGGTGCTGAACGTCACGTATTCCGGCGTCCAGCGCAGGGGGACCGTCCCGGTTTCGCCGTGGCGGTTTTTGCCGATGATGCACTCGGCCATGTTCCGGTTTTCCGACTCCTGGTTATAGTAGTCCTCCCGGTAGAGGAACATGACGATGTCCGCGTCCTGCTCAATCGCGCCGGAGTCCCGCAGGTCGGACAGCATCGGACGCTTGTTGTCCCGCTTTTCATTGGCGCGGCTGAGCTGGCTGAGGCAGATGACGGGCACGTCCAGCTCCTTCGCCATGATCTTCAGCATACGGGAGATGTCGCTGACGGCCTGCTGGCGGTTCTCACCGGCGTAGCTCTTGCCGCCGGAGGAGTTCATCAATTGCAGATAGTCCACCACCACCAGGCCCAGATTGTCCAGGCGGCGGCATTTCGCGTTCATGTCGGCGGCGGTGAGCATGGGGTTGTCGTCGATACGGATGTCGGTCTGGCGCAGGGTGCGGGCGGCCTGGGTCAGCTTGCCCCAGTCGGAGGCGCTGAGCCGTCCGGTCAGGAGGTGGTTCATATCCACCATGGCTTCGGAGGACATGAGGCGGATGAAGAGCTGCTCCTTGCTCATTTCCAGGGAGAAGACGGCCACCGTCCTGCCGCACTGCCGGGCCACGTTCAGGGCCATGTTCATGGCGAAGGAGCTTTTGCCCACGCCGGGCCGCGCGGCCAGCAGGATCAGGTCGGACTTGTTGAGCCCGTGGATTTTCTGGTCCACCAGGGAGAAGCCGCTGGGCAGGCCGCTCTGGGCGGCCTTGCCGGAGGCCAGATCGTTGAGGCGGTCCAGGAAGGGCTTGACCAGCTGGGCGATGGGGGTGAGCTCCTGGCTGCTCCTGCCCCGGCGGATGGCGTAGACCTTCTGCTCGGAGACCTCCAGAATGTCCTGGGCTTCGCCCAGGCCCTCCTGGACCATGCCGGTGATCTCTCCGGCGGCCTTGGCCAGGGCGCGGAGGAGCGCCTTGTCCTGGATGATCTTGACGTATTCCATGACGTTGGCGCTGGTGGGCGTGACCTCCATCAGCTGGACCAGATAGGTCCTGGTGGTCTGGTCGTCGTAGGTGCCGTTTTTCTGCATTTCCTCGGCTACTGTGATGCCGTCGATGGGCTTGGAGTAGCTGAACATGGTGTAGATGGTCTCAAAGATGTCACGGTTCTGCTTGACATAGAAGTCGTCGGGCTGGAGCTTGTCCATGACGTCCTTGATGCAGTCGGCGTCGATGAGCATGGAACCCAGGGTGGATTGTTCTGCCTCCAGGCTGTGGGGCATCTGCCGGGAGAGAATTTCATCTTCAAAAGCCATTGCGACTCTCCTTTCTCTCTGAACGCCCGCCTGCGGGCGGGGACGGGGGCGTCCTTTTCCCCCAAGGGAAAAGGACCAAAAGCTTGCTTAAACCTACGGTTTAAGAATCCCTGAAATGTGTTGTTTTGTTTGCCCTCCGACGATACCGGGTTTGGTTCTGCTCCAATCCCTTCGTTGGCGCGCCGGACTTCTGCGTCTGCCCACGGATTCTAACGGGAGCGGGCCGCTGCGGCGCCGCTTCTGGAATTGGTCCCCATCCATCGCCAGAGCTGCGGAGTATCGACGAGCAACCCAATGGTAGACGCAGGAGCTTTCGGCGCAGCAGCGATATCTGCCGGTAGAGCGTAACCGCAGACGCTTCGCCCACTGGCGGCCCAGAGCACCCCGCAGAATAACCGGTCTCTCAGATCGTAGCGTAAACAAAACAAAAAATAAAGTATCGCCCTTTGGGCGATGCTCAAGGGATTCTCAAACCGTAGGTTTGAGCGCGTTTTTGCCTACTTTTGCCGCGCGGCAAAAGTAGGCGGGGGCGTCCGGGGGCGAGAAGCCCCCGGGCTGTCGAACAGCGGCCGCTCACCCTGGGCCGGCAGCGGCGTCACTTCTCCTCAACGACCATCACATAGACAGTCCCGGAGACCTCATACCCCAGCTTGGCCTTCAGCTCATAGCTGCCAAATGCCTTGATGGGTTCATCCATCACAATCTTCTGCTTGGCAAGCTCAATGCCGGATTGAGCTTGCAGGGCGTCCGACACCTCCTTGCTGGTGACGGCCCCGAACAGCTTCCCGTTGGCCCCGGCCCGGGCCGGAATCTTCACCGGGGCGTTCTTCAGCTTCTCCGCAATGGCCTCCGCTTCAGCCTTCAGACGGGCGTCCTCCGCTTTCTTCGCCTTCTCCTTCAGCTTCATCGTGTTCACCGCGTCCGCCGTGGCGGGCACCGCCAGCTTCCTGGGCAGCAGGAAATTCCTGGCGTAGCCCTCCGCCACCTCAATCAGCTGGCCCTTCTTCCCCTGGCCCCGCACATCTTGCTGCAAAATTACTTTCATGGTTGTTATCCTCCTGTCATCCTTTTGCGTTCCATTAAAAATTTATGTGGCATAATAGTTGTCGATCGACGCCAGCACCCGCTTCCGGACAGACGTCAGGTCTGTGTTGGGCACGTGCCCGCCGGCGGAGGAGTTGTTCCCGCCGCCGCCCAGGCTCTCCAGAATCACCTGCACGTTGATCTCCTCCAGCGACCGGGCCGACATGGACACGCCGTCGCCCTGGCGGTACAGCACAATGGACGCCTGGATGCCCTGGATATTCAGCAGGTCGTCCGCGGCCTTCGCCGCCGTCACCCGGCTTACCTCCTGCTCGGCCACCGCAAGGGCGATGTCCCCATGGACCATCTCCGCGCTGCGGATGATCCCGTACCGCTGGATCATGCTGTCCAGATCGCTCTGGAAATACCGGCGCACCTCCGACGGGTCCGCTCCCGCGCGGCGCAGAAACGCCGCCGCCTCAAAGGTCCGGCTCCCCGCCCGCATGTTGAAATTCTTGGTGTCCAGCACAATGCCCGCCAGCAGGGCCTCCGCCTCGCCGCGCAGCAGGTCGCTGGGCTCCACCAGATATTGCAGCAGCTCCGTTACCAGCTCCGACGCCGAGGAGGCGTAGGTGTCCTGGAAGCTCAGCGCCGGATTCTCGATATAGTCCGCCGCCCGGCGGTGGTGGTCGATGACCGCCACCCGGTTGCACGCCTCCAGAAGCTGCCGGTTCTCCACCAGCTCAGGCCGGTTGGTGTCCACCACCACCAGCAGCGCCCCCGGCTGGGCGTGAATGAACGCGTCGGGCCCGCTGATGAATACGCCCTCGTACTCCTCCATCGCCTGGAGCTTGCGCACCAGGGGACGGGCGTTGTTTCCCTCCAGGTTGATGACGATCTGCGCCTTTTTCCCCTTCTTGCGGGCGGCGCAGCAGACGCCTGCCGCCGCGCCCACCGCGTCCATGTCCGCGTACTCGTGGCCCATGATATAGACCTGCCCCGCGTCGGAGATCAGCTCTCCCAGCGCCTTGGCCATGACGCGGCTCTTGACCTTGTTGCGCTTCTCCGTGGACTTGGAGCGGCCTCCGTAGAACTGGAAGTCCAGGCTGTCCTTCACCACCGCCTGGTCGCCGCCCCGGCTCAGGGCCATCTCAATGGAGGTCTGCGCCCACCGGAAAGCCTCCTCATAGGAGCTGCTGTCCTTGCCGATGCCGATGGACAGCGACGCGCCCACGCCGCCCTCGCTGACCACCTGATGGATGGACTCCAGGATGGAGAATTTGTCCTCCACCATCCGCTGGAAGCCGTGCTCGTCGCACAGAAACAGGTAGTGGTCCCGGTCATACCTGCACAGCAGGCCGCCGGTGCCGGTGGTCCAGCTGTTCAGCCGCTCGTCGATCTGCGCCAGAACAGAGGACTTGGCCGCCTCGCCGCCGCTCTTCATCAGCTCCTCGTAGTTGTCCACCAGCAGCAGGCAGATCACCGGACGGCTGGCCTCGTACAGGGCCTTGATATTCTGGCTCTCCGTGACGTCCACGAAATAGGCGGTGATGACCTGCCCCTGGGTGGCGGCGCGGCCGCCCATGCGGCTGGCGGCCCCATAGACCAGGAAGCTCCGCTCGCCCACCGCCGCCAGCAGTCCGTTGGCCTCCCCGCCGGGGAAGGTCTGCGCCTCCAGGCCGGGGGCCACGTCGTCGATGCGCATGTCCAGGATGTCGTCGTCCTCGTCCGTAAGGGCCGCGAAGCCCTCGTTGGCCCAGACGATCTCCCCGCTGTCCGCGCGGAAGACCACCACGGGCAGGGGCGTGTTGAGCAGGTTGCTTTTGGTGATGGAGTCCGTGCCGCCGGCAATGGACTCGATATACGCCGTCACATTCCGGTGCCGCCGGGCGGCCTGACGGCGGTGATAGACATACAGCGCCACCAGCGCCGCGCCCTCCGCCGCCGCCAGCGCAGGCTGGATGGCGGCGGTAATGATGATAAACAGGATGAGGCACAGGAAATATGGCTGCAGATTTGGCTCGATGAGCCGGGACAGCTTTTTGTTCACGGCGTCTCCTCTCTTTCTTCGCGGCGGCGGCCGGGCTGCCGCGCGGTCTGGTCAATCACCATGATTATAGCACAGGTTGGGAGGGTTGACAAGAAGAGGTTTTGAACCCTTTGCCGGCTTTGCCGGCGGACAATTGCTGCGGATTTCAGGAGGAAGAAATAATGGCCATGCTTTGCGGCTGCCCCTGCACCGCCTGGCGCGGCTGGGGAGACCGCTCTTCCGGAAAATGATTTTCATGGGAAAAACCCTCTTTCCTTTGCAGGGAACCTGTGGTATAATAAAATGCAGAGTCTGTAGCCCGCCAGCCCCGCGTACCGTTCCCTGCTGGCGGGGCGAGCGGCTTTTCTTCTGCCTGTTGGCAGAAATCATCAAGAAAAGGAGCGGCAGGAATATGATGGACAGCAGCAGTTAGGCCCGGGCGGGAAGCCTGCGGGCCGCACGTGACACATAACAATCACACATATCTTTAATTTCGAACTGAAAAACATAATAAATCGGGAGTGAAAGACATATGTCATCCATCGCACACGGTGGTAATAACAGTCAGAAGATCAAACGGATTGGCCGCAAGGTTGGAAATCTGGTCGCGGCGATGCTGGGCGTGAGCATCACTCTGGTTGTGGTGCTGTGCGTGTTGATGTTTTACCGGCTCACCATGTCCATGATGCAGAACGAATGCGTAAGAGGCACCAACGTGCTGGCCTACGAGCTGGCGGGCTATTCCGGCGGCGAGGACAAGACGGCCCTCCTGGACGCCCTCAAGGAGGAGATGGGCTGCGAGTTCACCATCTTCCGCGGGGACGAGCGGGCCTATACCACCATCCAGCAGAACGGGCAGAGGGCCGTGGGCACCCGCCTCTCCAGCGAAATCGCCGACGTGGTGCTCAGGCAGGGCAAGAGCTATGTGGGCCAGGCGTCCATCCTGGGGGAGGCCCACCTCTGCTCCTACGCCCCCACCTATGACGCCAACGGCCAGATCGACGGCCTGATTTTCGCCGGAATCTCCATGGCCTCCGCCAAGGGGCAGATGGGCCTGACGGTTGTGCTGTCCTGTCTGGCGGGCGCGGCGCTGATTATCGCCGGGATCATGATTGCCGGCGCTTACATCAAGCGGACGGTCTCCAAGCCCCTCTTCCGCCTGACCATCATGGCCCAGACCCTGGAGCAGGGGGACCTGGGGCTGAACCAGCACCAGACGATGCTGGTGGGGCTGGACTCCGACGACGAGATCGGCGTCCTCTCCCAGAGCTTTGACCGCACCATCGACCGCCTGAGAAATTACATCGGCGAGATATCGAACATGCTGGAGGCCATCGCCAGCGGCGACCTGACCGCCCAGATCACCCAGGAATACGTGGGGGACTTCGCCTCCATCCGCACGTCCCTGAACGACATCCTGCAAAACCTCAACGCCACCATGGGGCAGATCGTCGCCAGCGCCGGTCACGTCTCCGGCGGGGCGGAGCAGATGTCCACCGCCTCCCAGGCCCTCAGCCAGGGCTCCATGGAGCAGAGCGGCGCGGTGGAGGAGCTGGAGGAGACCATCTCCTCCGTTACGGAGAGCGTCCGGCAGACGGCGGAGAACGCCCGGCGGGCCCAGGAGCAGGTGGGCGGAATGAGCCTCCAGCTTGCCGAGGGCAACCAGAAGATGCAGGAGATGATCGCCGCCATGGGGGAGATCACCGAGAGCTCCAATGAGATCGGGAAGATCATCAAGGCCATTGAGGACATCGCCTTCCAGACCAACATCCTGGCCCTGAACGCCGCCGTGGAGGCCGCCCGGGCGGGCACGGCGGGCAAGGGCTTCGCCGTGGTGGCCGACGAGGTCCGCAATCTGGCCAACAAGAGCACGGAGGCATCCCGGTCCACCTCGGCGCTGATCGGGCGCTCCATCGCCGCCGTGAACCAGGGGACGCAGATCGCGGACGCCACCGCCAGCCAGCTGAGGAATGTGGTGGAGGGCGCCCGCGGGATTGAGGAGACTATCAGCGGAATCGCCGCCGACGCCAAGACCCAGGCGGGCGCGGTGGAGCAGATTCAGGACCAGATCGGGCAGATCACCAGCGTGGTGCAGACCAACTCCTCCACAGCCGAGGAGAGCGCGGCCACCAGCCAGGAGCTCAGCGCCCAGGCCAACGTGCTCAGACAGCTTGTCAACACCTTCCGCCTCCGCCGGGCGTAGCCCGGAGGCGCGGCGAAATCCCTGACGGAAGCTCTGCTCTGTCAGGGATTTGCTGTTCGCCGGTTCCTGCGCTGGAAATTGATTTCCGTGCGCCGGGGAAAGAACCGGTTGTCATCGCGCCCGCTTTGTGGTATAATATGCTGATATTACCCTTCCGGATGAAAATCCGGAAATGACGCGTCCCGCGGGAAGGGAGGTCCCACCAATGAAACGCCGCTGCCTGGCAATATGGCTGCTGGCGGCCATATTGCTGCTGTCCTCCTCCGGCCGGGCGGCCGCCCCCTCCGGGGTCTACTTTACCGCCGCCAACGACCACCTCATGGACCTCGACGCCGAGACCATGCCCTTCTACTCCCACAACGTCCTCTACGTCTCCAGCCGCCTCTTCGAGGACAACGAGCTGGGCGTCTCCTACGCCCGCTCCACCAGCCTGGGGGTAGCCATGCTCTACAACTCCACCGCAGACCTCCGCTTCGACCTGGCCGGACAGACCGCCTACGACAAGCAGGGGAACATCTACAGCGGCTACGCCATCGAGCAGGGCGGCGTGGTCTTCTTCCCCCTGAATCTGGTCTGCCGCTACTTCGGCCTGAGCTGGAGCTACAACGAAACCAGCGCCGCCCCCCTCATCCGCGTCAAGAACGACAGCGTGATCCTCAGCGACGCCTCCTTCATCGACGCCGCCGCCAGCCTCATGCAGCTCCGCTACGGGGAGTACGAGCGCTCCCTGGCCTCCGGCGCGTCCCCCTCCGCCCCCGTCCTGCCGGTGGAGCCGCCCCCCGTCCAGGCGGCGGAGGGACAGACGGTCTGCCTCCTCCTCGCCCCCGCCTCCGCCTCCGACGCCTTCGCCGCCATGGACGCGCTGGGCGGCGCCCAGGCCACCTTCCTGCTGGCGGCGGAGCAGATGGAGGACGGGAACCTCCTCCGCGCCCTCACCGCCCAGGGCCACGCGGTGGCCCTCCATATCCGGGGCGGGAGCCCGGAGGAGGCGGAGGAGGAGCTCGCCGCCGGACGGGAGCGGCTGTGGCGGGCCGCCTGCCTCTGGCTGGAGCTGGTCTGGTATGAGGGCGGCGGGGAGCTGGACGCCCTTCTGGACAGCCAGGGCTTCGTCCGGGTCTCCGCCCCGGTGGGCTCCCCCGCCGGGAACCAGTCCTACACCAACCGCACCGCCGCCCTCCTCCAGGACATCGGCCGCTACCGGGAGGACATCGGGGTCCTTCTGGGGGACGCGGAGGCGTGCCGCCCCATGCTCCCCGGCCTGCTGGCCGGGCTGGAGGAGGGGCTCTACCGCGTCAGCGCGTGGCGGCTGACGGTGTAGGACATCAATTTACAGAAAGTTCAAGAAAATTTCCGTTTACAGGGTATAATTGGAATCAATACTATGGAAAAGTCCCCCTGGGCCAGCGGGCCGGGGGCGGGAGGTCAGACGTGGCGAGAAAGATTCTGGTTGTGGAGGACGACCACAACATTTCCGACCTGATCCGGATGTACCTGGAGAAGGAGGGCTTTGAGATTCAGACCGCCTTCGACGGCGGCGCGGCGGTGGAGGCGTTCCGGGCCTGGCAGCCGGACATGGTGCTGCTGGACATCATGCTGCCCGTCATGGACGGCTGGGCCGTGTGCGGCAGAATCCGGGAGACCAGCCGCGCCCCCATTATCATGATTACCGCCAAGAGCGAGGTCTTTGACCGTATCCAGGGCCTGGAGATGGGGGCCGACGACTACATTGTCAAGCCCTTCGAGATGAAGGAGCTCATCGCCCGCATCAACGCCGTGCTCCGCCGCACGGAGATTCCCGAGGATACCCGCAAGCGGCTGGTGTTCGACAAGCTGGAGATCAACCTGGACTCCTACGAGCTCACCGTGGACGGCAGGAAGGTGGATACGCCCCCCAAGGAGCTGGAGCTTCTCTACCACCTGGCCTCCACCCCCAACCGGGTCTATACCCGCAACCAGCTGCTCGACGAGGTGTGGGGCTTTGACTACTTCGGGGACAGCCGCACGGTGGACGTCCACATCAAGCGCCTGCGGGAGAAGGTGGAGAACGTCAGCGACCAGTGGGCGCTGAAGACCGTGTGGGGCGTGGGCTACAAGTTCGAGGTGGCCCCCCAGAAGAAGGGCTGAGCGGATGCGCAGATTCAAGGGCATCTACTGGCGCACCTTCACCGTGACGGTGGGCATGGTGGCGCTGACGCTGGTGCTGCTGGGCGCGTCCTTCTTCGCCCTGACCTACAGCTACATCATGACCGAGAAGCGGGCGGAGCTGCGCAGCCGGGCGGAGATCATCGCCCAGATGGCCCTGGACGCCTACGCCAACTCCGGCACCTGGCTGAGCCAGCGGGACGGCATCCGCTCCCTGCTGGGGGTGGCCCAGCAGATGAGCGGCACCGACTTCCTCATCTACGTGCCCCAGGCCGGGGCCTTCATCGGCACCAACACGGAGCTGGACAACCGGGACGTGAACCTCCCCGCCGCCATGGGCGAGAAGCTGGCCAAGGGGGAGAGCTACCTGGGCTCCTCCACCCTGGGGCTCTATGAGAAGGCCCGGATTGTGGTGGCGGTGCCCGCCCGCAGCACCGGGAACGTGGTCATCGGCCCCGTGCTGGCGGTGGCGGAGCCCAACTCCATGACGGAGATGTGGCGGGCCTTCCTGGGCATCTTCGCCATGACCGCCGTCACGGTGCTGCTCATCGCCTTCGTGGCCACGGCGGCCACCGCCATGCAGCAGGCCAAGCCCATCCGGGACATGGCCGCCGCCTCCCGCCGCTTCGCTGACGGCAACTTCGACGCCCGGGTCCAGGATACGGGCCGGGAGGACGAGATCGGGGAGCTGACCGAGGCGTTCAACGCCATGGCCGACTCCCTCCAGAAAACGGAGCAGCAGCGCCGGGAGTTCATCGCCAACATCTCCCACGAGCTGAAGACCCCCATGACCACCATCGCGGGCTACGCCGACGGCATCCTGGACGGGGTCATCTCCCCGGAGGAGGAGCGGCAGTACCTGTCCATCATCTCCGCCGAGAGCCGCCGCCTGAGCCGCCTGGTCCGCCGGATGCTGGACGTGAGCCAGCTCCAGAGCCTGGACCTCATCCACCAGAAAAAAGCCTTCGATCTGTCCGAGTCCATGCGCCGGGTGCTGGTGAGCATGGAGAAGAAGATCACCGCCCGGGGGCTGGACGTGGACGTGGAGATTCCCGAGGACCCGGTGATGGTCCTGGGGGACAACGACCTGCTGACCCAGGTGGTCTACAACCTGCTGGAGAACGCCGCCAAGTTCGCATCACGGAACAGCACCCTCTTCCTGGGCCTGGAGAAGAAGGGGGAGAAGGCGGTGGTCACCGTCCGCAACGACGGACACACGATCCCCCCCGAGGAGCTGCCCCTGCTGTTCGAGCGGTTCCACAAGTCCGACCGCTCCCGCAGCGAGGACAAGGACGGGGTGGGCCTGGGCCTGTATATCGTGCGCACCATCCTGGAGCAGCACCACGAGAAGATCACCGCCGCCAGCCAGGACGGCGTCACCACCTTCGCCTTCACCGTGCAGCTTGCGGAGGAGGCCGACCGCCAGCGCGCCGCTCCCGCCCGGGGCGGGAAGGCCCCATCCTGAGAAAAGAGAGTTTGCGTCATGGAGATGGAAGACATCAGAATTGAGGAGACCACAGAGATCATACTGACCTACCGCCAGCCGGAGGCGGCGAAGCCGGTGGTCCTGCGCTACGAGCGGGAGCTGCCGGAGTCCATGCGCCCCGCCCTGCCGCCGGAGGAGGACCCCGGCTGGACCGGCCCGCCCCGGCGGAGCGCGCCGCCCCCCTGGCAGGCCGCCATCGCCCCGCCGGAGAAGCAGAAGAAATCCCACTGGGGCGTGCGGCTGTACGTGGGGGTGTCCCTGGCGGTGATTCTGGTCTGTCTGGGGGTGGGGCTCTGGTACTTCACCCAGAACGGCTTCGGCATCCCCGCCCGGACGCCGGACAGGGACGCCATCCCGCCCCGGGAGGACGGCTACTTCTACTACGGCGACGAGCTGGAGGACAAGACCATTACCATCCCCTCCTACCCCACCGGCGGCGACGCCCGGCTGCGCCTCCTCCCGGCGGAGGATCTGCCGGAGCTGACGGCAAAGGAGATCTATGACCAGGTGACGCCCTCGGTGGTCACCGTCCTGGGCCGCCCCCAGACCTACAACAGCATGTACAGCGTGGGCACCGGGGTCATCTTCTCCTCTGACGGGTACATCCTGACCAACTGCCATGTCATCGCCGGGTGCGGCGCCTGTCAGGTGTGGATCACCAACGCCTACGGCGTGGACGCGGAGTACGACGCCAAGGTGGTGGGCTACGATGAGGACGTGGATCTGGCGGTACTGAAAATTGAGGGCGGACAGCTGCCCTCCGCCGCCTTCGGCGTGTCCGACGACCTGGAGGTGGGGGACCCGGTCTACGCCATCGGCAACCCCCTGGGGGTGAAGCTGCGCAACACCCTCACCAGCGGCATCATCTCCGCCACCGACCGGGATGTGGACGTGGACGGCGTGGTCATGACCCTCGTCCAGACCACCGCCGCCCTCAACTCCGGCAACTCCGGCGGGCCGCTGATCAACCAGTACGGTCAGGTCATCGGCATCAACACCATCAAGATGATGAGCGACTACGACACCATCGAGGGCCTGGGCTTCGCCATCCCCTCCAGCCTTGCCATCCGGTGGGTCAACGAGCTCGTTGAGTTCGGGGAGCTCCAGCCCCAGCCGGTGCTGGGGGTGTCCATCGCAAAGATTCCGGAGATGCTGCCTGACGGGACCCTGGGCCTGCGGGTGGAGAGCGTGACGCCGGAGCTCACCGGCGATCTGGCCGGGGTTCTGGAGGGGGATTATGTACTGGCCTTCAACGGCCAGACGGTCACCTCCGTCCAGCAGATCCTCAGCATCCGCCGGGACCTCCACGTGGGGGACGAGGTGCCCGTGCGCATCTTCCGGGACGGGGAGTACCTGGAGATCATCATGACCATGATGGCGGAGTGACGGACATGGGGCCTGACGTGCTGTTCTTCTTTGAAAAGGACCCCGCCGCGCTGGGGCTGTATGAAGCCTTTGAGCGGGCGGTCCTTGCCCTGGTCCCGGGGGCCGGAATCCGGGTGCAGAAGACCCAGATCACCTTTACCAACCCCCGTGTGTTCGCCGCCGTCTCCTTCCTGCCCGCCCGGCGGAAGGCCCGCAGGCCGGACCACTACATCACCGTCACCCTGGGGCTGAACCGGCGGCTGGACTCCCCCCGGGCGGACGCCGCTTCCCAGCCGTACCCCAGCCGCTGGACCCACCATTTCCTCATCGGCTCCCCGGAGGAGATCGACGGGGAACTGATGGACTGGGTCCGGGAGGCCGCAGAATTCGCGGCGGCGAAGGGGCGGTGAAGAAAAACCGTCCTGTAACGCAGGGCCCCCAGGCGCGCAGAATCTGCGAAGGGGCGGGGATTCCCCGCCCCCTTCCTTACTGCCGCCCTCCTCAACCAGCGCATAAAGCAAAGCGCCCCGGCCAATGGCCGGGGCGCTTCTGTCTTCTCAGGGAATGGTTACAGCAGCCCTTCCAGCTTGCTCATGGCGGCCTTGTCAGCCACCAGGGTGACGTAGGGGTGCAGCTGGAGGATGGAGGCGGGCACCTGGGGCGTGACAGGGCCGGTGAACGCCAGCTTCAGCGCCTCGGCCTTGGCCTCGCCGCTGGCCATCAGCAGGATCTTCTTCGCCATCATGATGGACTTGATGCCCATGGTCATGGCCTGACGGGGCACGTCGTCCCGGGACGCGAAGAACCGGGAGTTGGCCTCGATGGTCTCCTCCTTCAGGTCCACCACATGGGTCTCCAGCTCAAAGGCGTTGCCCGGCTCGTTGAAGCCGATGTGTCCGTTCCCGCCCAGGCCCAGCACCTGGAGGTCGATGCCGCCCATGTTCCGGATGACCTGGTTGTACCATGTGCACTCCCCGGCGGGGTCGGCGGCCAGGCCGTCGGGCACGTTGGTGTTGGCGGGGTTGATGTTCACGTGGTCGAACAGGTGGTGCTGCATGAAATAGCGGTAGCTCTGCTCATGGGTGGGCTCCAGGCCCACGTACTCGTCCAGGTTCACGCTCTTCACCGCCGCGAAGTCCAGATCGCCCTTCCGGTACCAGTCCACCAGCTGGGCGTACATCCCCTCCGGCGTGGAGCCGGTGGCAAGGCCCAGCACGCTGTTGGGCTTCAGGATCACCTGGGCGGAGACGATGTTGGCCGCCTTGCGGCTCATCGCCTTATAGTCTTCGGTCACATAGATTTTCATTTCGTCATACTCTCCTTAAAAAATCCATCCGTCTCCCCGGCGGCCCATGGGAACGCCGGGGAAATGGGTGTATACGTGTCAGGGCGGGAACCTGTCGGAGCGTCAGCAGTACTGCCTCACGGCCTCCCCGATCATCCGGGCCGCCTCCTCCGCGATGGGCCGGTCCTCCGCCGCCAGCTCCAGCAGCGGGGCCCGCACGCCGCCTGCGTCGGGGCCGCCCTGGAGGCGGATGACCTCCTTGATGACGGCATACATGTTGCCCTGGGCGGAGCACATCCTGTAGATGATCCGGCAGCACTCGTTCTGCACCTGCCTGCCCTTCTCCAGCTCGCCCGTCTGGAAGCAGCGCATGATCTCCAGGTACAGCTCCGGCATGGCCGCGTAGGTTCCCCCGATGCCGCCGGCGGCCCCGGCGGCAAGGCCGCTGAGCAGCTGCTCATCCGGCCCGTTGAACACCACCGCCCCCTCGTCCTTCCACATCTGGATGTCCTGGACGGGCATGGAGGAGTTCTTCACGCCGATGACCCGGGGGTTCTTCAGCATCTCCCGGAGCAGGGGGACCGTCAGGGCCACCCCGGCCAGCTGGGGAATGTTGTAGATGATGAAGTCCGTGTCCGGCGCGGCGGCGGAGATGTCGTTCCAGTATTGGGCGATGGCCTTGGGGGGCAGCTTGAAGTAGATGGGGGGGATGGCGGCGATGGCGTCCACCCCCAGGCTCCCGGCGTGGGCCGCCAGCTCCCGGCTGTCGGCGGTGTTGTTGCAGGCCACGTGGGCGATGATGGTCAGCCTGCCGCCTGCCTCGGCCATCACGTTCTCAAGGGTCAGCTTCCGCTCCGCCACGCTCTGGTAGATGCATTCACCGGAGGAGCCGCCTACATAGAGGCCCTTTACCCCCTTCTCCAGCAGATACCGGGTCAGGGCGCGGACGCCCTCCGGACTGACGCCGCCCTCTTTATTATAGCACGCATAGAACGCTGGGAAAATACCCTGGTACTTAAAATTTTCTTTCATTTCAAATTTTTCTCCTTATCCTTCATGGATGCGGACCTTGAAAACGGCCTTCGTGACGGTCCTCGGGCCGTCTGTCTGCATTTTGATCCGGTGCGCGTCGTTGGGGAACACCGCCAGGAAGTCCCCCGGAGACAGGGTCAGCTTGTAGTCCCCCTCCCCGCGGTAGGCGTAGAAGTCGCTGGCCTCTGTCCGGTCAAACTCCGTCAGCTTCTCCGGCGGCGCGATTTCCACCTGCTCTGACCCGGACAGCATGATGTGGATATCCAGGTACTTTTTGTGGGCCTCGAAGAAGCTCTCCTCCGGCGGGACCGTCTCGTAGGTGAAGCGGGCTGCGTAGACGTCGCTTCCTTTCAGCTCCGTCCGGGTCTCGCCCACGGCTGCCAGGAAGTCCTCCGTGATATGCTCCAGCGCAAGGTCCAGGTTGGGATGGATGCCCCGGTATGACAGGGCGTCGCTGTTTTTGGCGTAGATCATTTTTTTATCCTCTCACGATTGCGTGCTGGGCTTCGCCCAAACCCACCAGAGGCTCCGCCTCTGGACTCCGGCAGGGGGCTGAGCCCCCTGCACCCCGCAGTTTATCCCTTCACCGCGCCCATGGTGATGCCCTGGGTGAAGTACTTCTGGAAGATCAGGAACACGATGATGATGGGCACTGCGGCCACTGACGCGCCGGACATCAGAAGGCCCAGGTCGATGCTGGTTTCCGACTGCATGGTGGCGATGCCAAGGGAGATGGTATGCTGCTCCGTGCTGGCCAGCATGACCAGCTGCATGAAGTAGTCGTTCCAGCAGTTGATGAAGGTGAAGATCGCCAGCGCCCCGATGCCCGGCTTGATCATCGGCATGACCACCGTGGCGAAGGTCTTCAGCTCGCTGGCCCCGTCGATGCGGGTGGCCTCCAGGATTTCGCCCGGGATGCTCTCGGAGAACTGCTTCATCAGAAACACGCCGAAGGGCCAGCCTACCGTGGGGAAGATGACTGCCCACGGGGTGTCCCACAGGTTCAGCGCACCCATTTCCCGCAGCAGCGGGATCAGGATGACCTGCTTGGGCAGGGCCATGGCGCACACGATCAGGGAGAAGATGATCCCCCGGCCCACAAACCGCTTCTTGGCCAGGGCGTAGCCCGCCATGGCGGCGGTGAGGCAGGTCAGCAGCATGGACATGACCGCCATGAATACCGTGTTGATGAGCCAGCGCACCGCGCCCGGTACGGTGGGGCCGGTGACGCCGAAGATGTCAAACAGCGGCACCGGACGGCGGGAAAACAGCTTCCCGAAGTTGTCCAGCGTCCACTCCTTGGGAATCCAGGAGGGGTCCGGGTCGTAGATGTCCGCCGCCGTCTTGAATGCGCCGGTGAGAATCCAGTACAGCGGGAAAATGAACAGCAGCGCCAGTATGACGATGAGAATCATGCACGCCGCCTGGTAGGCTCTGGTTTTCGGTGAACTGATTTTCATTTCCTTGACCCTCCCTTACTTTTCTTTCGCCAGCTTGAACTGGAGCGCGGACAGCGCGCCGATGAACAGGGCCAGCACCACGCCCATGGCGTTGGCGTAGCCGAAGTGGCCCGCCTGCTCCGTGAGCTTGAAGGCTGTGAAGTAGATGTGGTACATCACCGTGTTGGTGCCCGAGCCGCCGGAGGTCAGCAGCTGAATCAGCGCGAAGCACTGGAAGGAGTTGATGGTGGTGATGACCAGGATGTACAGCGTGGTGGGCAGCATCTGGGCCCACTTGACCTTCCAGAAGACCTGAAAGTTGGTGGCACCGTCCACCTGGGCGGCCTCCACCAGCGTCTGGTCCACGTTGCCCAGGGCGGAGACGTACAGCACAATGGGCTGGCCCACCGACGTGGTGAACAGAATCAGGATGATGCACCACAGGGCGAACCTGGGGTCCCCCAGCCAGTTGATGTTCTTCTCAATCAGGCCGGTCCCCTTGAGGATATAGTTGAAGATGCCGTTGTAGTTGTCGTACATCCACTTCCACACCACCGTCACCGCCACGGAACCCGTGACCACAGGGAGGTAAAAAATGCAGCGGAAGGCGGACAGCAGCTTGCCGTTCATCTTGTAGATGGCGGAGGAGACCCACAGGGAGAAGGCGCACACGGCGGGAACGCTGACCACCACGATGACCAGCGTGTTCACCAGCGCCTCCCGGAAGGTCTTGTCGCTCCAAAGCCGGATGAAATTGTTCAGCCCCACGAAGTGGCCGGAGCTGTTCATATTCGCGTCGGTCAGGCTGGTGAAGATGCACAGGATCATGGGAATCACGACGAAGCCCACAAAGAAGAGCAGGCTGGGCAGCATGAACAGGTAGCCCGCGGTGTTCTCACGCCGCTGGAGGGCCCGGCTCATGGAGGCGGATTGTTTGGCCAACGGAAGCACTCCCTTCTGAAATAAAGTCCTGGTATGGATGGTACACGGGGCGGACCGCCGCCCGGAGGGTTGACAGCCGCTACAGACCGCGCCCCACCCCCGCGCAGGCGGGGGTGGGGCGCGCGTACCCTTTTCAGCTTGTCAGGCGCGGCGGAAATCAGCCTGCCGCGTTGGCCTCAGCCTGGAAGGTGGCCACGGTCTCCGCGATGCCGGCGCCCTCGCCGATATCCTGGAGCATGTTCCACCAGGAGGTGCGGGCCTGGGTCCAGCCCTTGGTGTCCTCATAGTACTCGCCCAGCATGGGGAGAAGCTTGTTGTACTCGGCCATCAGGTCGTTGCCCGCCCAGACGTTGGACAGGTCCGTGCCCTCGGCGGCGCTGCGGGCGGGATAGAAGGTGGCGGTCTTCACCGCCTCGGCGGTGTGCTCGGAGTCGCACATGTACTTGATGAAGGTCTTGGCGGCCTCGATGCGGGCGGCGTCGCCGTTATCAAAGATGCCGAAGCCCCACCAGCCGCCGCACAGGGAGGCGCTGCCGTCCTGGGACGGGAAGGCCATGAAGGCGATGTCGTCGCCGGTGAGGGTCTTGCCCGTGCCGGTGCCCGCCCCGTTGGGATCGGTCTGCTGCTGGATGTTCCAGCAGAACGCCATCTTCAGGATGCCCTGGTAGAACTTGGCGATCTCGTCGCCGCCCGCCAGGGACGCGTCAAACTCGATGCCGTCCATGTCCCGCAGCAGCTCCAGGGCCTTGATGTTGTTGGGATCGTCCCAGGTGTAGCCGTCGTGGGTCCCGTTGACGAAGGAGGCCCCATAGAGGTTGTTGACCAGAGCGCGGGTGCCCTGGTCGCCGCCCTGGCCCGCGCAGAACACCGCGCCCACGGTGTCGTTGTAGTGGGCGTACAGGGCCTCCACGGCCTTGATGAAATCATCGGTGGTCCAGGTGTGGCTGTCCAGATCCAGGTACTGGTCGGCCCCCGCCTCCTGGAAGGCGTTGAGGTTGACGGCCATGCAGTGGGCGGTCATGACCAGGGGATACATGTACAGCTTGCCGTCGGCGGAGGTGGCGCAGCCCAGGGCGGACGCGGCGATCTCGCTCTTATCGGTCTCGTCCAGCATGTCGCTGAGGTCCACCATGTAGCCGCCGTTGCCCCAGTTGGACACCAGCCGCTGGGGGCCCTCCAGCACCAGGTCCGGCGCGCCGCCTACGGTGAGGGCGGTGTTGACCTTGTCGTCGCCGTCGGCGTAGGCCAGGTACTCCACCTTCACCTTGATGCCGGTGTCGGCCTCAAAGGCGTCCAGCAGGGGCTGGAGAACGTCCTCCTTGCCCCAGTTGCCGATGGGGTAGGTCTACAGGGTGATCTCGCTGGCCCCGGCGGGGCCGGCGGGAGCGGGGTCGCTGTCGGTGGGGGTGGTGTCCGCCGGGGTCTTGTCGTCAGCGGCGGGGGGATTGTTGTCCTGGGCGGGGGGATCCTGGTTGTCGCCGCCGCAGGCCACCAGGGCAAAGGCCATGGCCATTGCCAGCAAGAGCGCAAGTAACTTCTTCATCACGTTTCCTCCTTCAAAATTACAAAAAATGACCGTTGGGATAGGGCTTGCGATGGTGAGATTGTACAAGACCTGGAACGAATTGTCAATAGCAAATCAAACTTTTTTCGGAGAATGCGGAATTTTAGCGGAATAGACAAAAATAATTTCGATTTTTGGTGAAATTGAACCTGTCCACAGGGGACGTTTAGCCTTGACAAATCCCCCAAAACTGCTACGCTATAAATAAAGTCTTGTTTTTCGGGAGGAAATGGTAATGAAAAAGCACATCGTCTGTATCGGGGATTCCAACACCCACGGCTACTGCGCGGACCCGTCTGACTGCGCGGACGGGGGTATCCGGTTCAATGAGGACGAGCGGTGGACCTGCCTGCTGCAAAAGGCGCTGGGGCCGGAGTATCTGGTGAGCGAGGAGGGGCTCAGCGGACGGACCACCGTCTTCCCGGACCCCCTCCACGAGTCCATGGACGCCCTGGGCGTGCTCTACGCCCTGCTCAAGAGCCACGAGTTCGTGGACCTGCTGGTCATCATGCTGGGCACCAACGACACCAAGGAGCGGCTGGGGGCCAACGCCGCCTGCATCGGCATCGGCATGGAGCAGCTGGTGCGCAAGGCCCGGAGCGTGGACTGCTGGGGGCCCCGGGAGCCCGGCATCCTCATCGTCTGCCCCCCGCCCATCCTGCCGGAGATGGAGCTGGCGGAGTGCGGCGCGCCCATGGGCCGGGGCTGCGTTGAGAAATCCCGGGAGCTGCCCGGATATTTCCGGCGGGCGGCGGAGCTGACGGGGTCCTATTTCCTGGACGCCGCCGGGTGCGAGTTCAACCGCCTGGACGGGATGCACCTGACCCGGCAGGGCCACCGGCAGCTGGCCCAGCGGCTGGCGGCCGTGGTCCCCGGCCTGCTGTGAGAGGAGATTCCTTTTTTTGTCACCGAATTGTCACTGATTCCCTCTTGCTTTTTTGCCCGGTTAGGCGGATAATGGAGTTACAAAATTCGACAAAAGGAAGTCCCTGCCATGATCCGCCTGTTTTCTCTCACACTTACCCTTGCCCTGCTGCTGACCGCCTCCGGCTGCGTCGGACGGGCCGCCGCTCCCGACCCGGAGCCGGTGACCGTGTCCGCGCCGGAGGTCCTGCCGGACCCGCCGCCGGAGCCGGAGAGCCCGCCGCCGGAGGAGGAGAGCCCGCCGCCGGAGGAGGAGAGCCCGCCGCCGGAGGAGGCGGGGGAACCGGAGGAGCCCTATGTCCGGGTGATCGACCCGTCCAAGCCCATGGTGGCCCTGACCTTTGACGACGGGCCCTCCGGCCTCTGCACCGATCAGATTCTGGACGTTCTGGAGGAGAACCACGCCCTGGCCACCTTTTTTGAGGTGGGGCGGAACGTGGCCCGCTGCCCCGAGCCGGTGAAGCGGATGGCGGAGCTGGGCTGCGAAGTCGCCAGCCACTCCAACGCCCACAAGGACCTGAGCAGGCTGAAGAAGGCGGCGCTGCTGGCCGACCTGGACACAGCGGACCAGGCCTTTGCCAGCGCCGGAGTGGAGGCGCCCACCCTGGTGCGCCCGCCCTACGGCGCGGTGAACCAGACGGTGAAGTCCGCCACGGGCCGCAGCGTGATTACCTGGACCGTGGACACCCTGGACTGGAAGAGCCGGGACGCCCAGGCGGTCATCGACTACATCCAGGGCTACGGCGACCTGGACGGCGAGATCGTGCTGATGCACAGCATCTACAGCAGCACGGCGGAGGCCGTGGCGGCGCTGGTGCCCTGGCTCCAGGAGCAGGGGTACCAGCTGGTGACGGTGACGGAGCTGATGGCCTACTACTACGGCGAGCTGCCCCAGCCCAACTGCTTCTACGGCTACACCTATTTCACCACCCACGGCCGCACGGACACGCCGGTGGAGCTGCCCGGTATGCTCCCGCCCGCCGCAGAGGAGGCGGAGGGGTGATGCGGATCGGGAAACGGAGGGTATTGACCGCGATGGTCAATACCCTCCGTTTTCACCGCGCGGGGCGGGGACCCGCCCCGCAGAAATTGATTGCCCGGCGGGACGCACTCCCTATTGCGCGGGCTGGCGAAATGTGGTATGCTGGAGGTATATTCCAGGCCCGCCCCGCGGGCCGGCAAAAGCGGTGGGGGACGCAATGAAACGTCAGAAAAAAGCCAAGCTGTCCAGCGTGCAGATCATCGCCCTGGGCTTCTTTATCATGATCGGCGCCGGCACGGCGCTGCTGATGCTGCCGGTTTCCAGTCAGGGCCCCGGCGGGGCCTCCTTCGGGGACGCCCTCTTCGCCGCCACCTCCGCCTCCTGCGTCACCGGACTGGTGCCCCAGGACACAGGGACCTACTGGTCCGTCTTCGGACAGACCGTCCTTATCCTGCTCATCCAGGTGGGCGGGCTGGGGTTCATGTCCATCGCCACCCTGTTCCTCCTCCTGCTGCGCAGGCGGCTGGGGCTGCGGCAGCGGGAGGTGGTGGTGGACAGCATCAGCTATAACCAGCTGGGGGGCTTCGTGCCCTTTATCCGGCTGGTGTTTCTGGGGACCGCCCTGGCCGAGGGGCTGGGCGCGGCGCTGCTGGCCATCCGCTTCGTGCCCCGCATGGGCTGGGCGAAGGGAATCTATTACGGCGTGTGGCACAGCGTCTCCGCCTTCTGCAACGCCGGATTCGACCTCATGGGGCCCTGCAGCGGGGAATACTCCTCCTTCACCGCCTACGCCGGGGACCCGCTGGTGAGCCTGACCATCTGCGCTCTGATCCTGGTGGGCGGGACTGGGTTCCTGGTCTGGGACGACCTGGCCCGGAACAAGCTGCGCTGGCGGCGCTACCGTTTGCAGACCAAGGTGGTGCTGACGGTGAACCTGGTTCTCACCCTGGGCGGGGGCGCGCTGTTCTTCTTCCTGGAGCGGAACAACCTGGGGGCCGGGAAGCCGCTGGGGGAGCAGGTCCTGTGCGCCCTGTTCGACGCGGTGACGCCCCGCACGGCCGGGTTCAACTCCACCGACACCGGCGCCCTCACCAGCGGGAGCCTGCTGCTGACCATCATCCTCATGTTCATCGGCGGCAGTCCCGGCTCCACCGCCGGAGGCGTGAAGACCACCACGGTGTTCGTCATCCTCCTCCACGCCTTTTCCGGGGTCCGGCGGGAGCGGGGGGCCAACGCCTTCGGCAGGAGCATCGGGGACAGCGCCCTGAAGAAGGCCACGGCGGTGGTATACACCAACCTGCTGCTGGCGCTGGCGGGGGCGGTGGCCATCTGCGCCATCCAGGAGCTGCCGGCGGCGGCGGCGCTGTTCGAGACCTTCTCCGCCATCGGCACGGCGGGCATGACCATGGGCATCACCAGGGACCTGGTCCCGGCCAGCCGCGCCATCATCATTTTCCTCATGTACTGCGGCAGGGTGGGCAGCATCTCCTTCGCGGTGGCGCTGCTGGAGAAGAAGGCCACGCCCCCTGTGACCCTGCCCAGGGAGGATATCACCATCGGGTGACGGATTCGCCGCCCCTCAAAAACGTTCCGGGAATGAAACCGCAGGAGGTATAACCATGAAATCATTTATAATCATCGGCATGGGGTCCTTCGGGCATCACCTGTGCCGCGCCCTGGTGGACCAGAGGTGCGAGGTCATGATCGTGGACCAGGACGGCGAGACCCTGGAGGACATGCTCCCCCTGGGCGTTGTCGCCCGGGTGGGCGACTGCACCAACGAGGACGTGCTGCGCTCCTTCGGCATCGAGAGCTTCGACGCCTGCTTCGTCTGCCTGGGGGACAACAACGTCCTGGGCAGCCTCCAGATCACCAGCCTCCTCAAGGAGCTGGGGGGCAAAAAGGTTTTCAGCAAGGCCGACGACGACGTGCAGGCCAAGTTCCTCCTGCGCAACGGGGCGGACCACGTCATCTACCCCGAGCTGGAGGCGGCGGTCAGTCTGGCCGTCAGCGAGAGCTCCGACAGCATCTTCGACTGCATCCCCCTCACCGCCGACCACTCCATCTACGAGCTGGAGCCCATGGAGCGGTGGCTGGGCAAGAGCCTGAAGGAGCTGAACTTCCGGGTGAAATACCACCTGACGGTCATCGGCGTGAAGCGAGGGGAGGTCATCGTCCCCAACCTCAGCCCGGACTACGCCTTCCGCAAGGACGAGCACCTGCTGGTGCTGGGCCGGATTGAGGACATCCGGAAGGTCACCCGGTAATGGACACGAGGAAATGGGAGGCCATGCTGACGGCGGCGGAGCTGGGCAGCTTCACCCGGGCGGCGGCGAAGCTGGGCATCACCCAGTCGGGCCTGACCCACATGATGAACGCCCTGGAGAAGGAGGCGGGCCTGCCGCTGCTGGCCCGGGACCGGTCCGGGGTGCGGCTCACCGCCGCCGGGGAGCGGGTGCTGCCCGCCGTCCAGGAGCTGCTCCGGGCCGGACGCCGCCTGGAGAGCCAGCTTGCCATCCAGGCCGGGCGGCAGAACGAGAGCGTCCGGGTGGCCGCCTACTCCAGCATCTGTATGCACTGGCTGCCCACCATCGTCCAGCAGTTCCGCTGGGCCCGGCCGGGGGTGTCCGTGGACATCCGCATGGGCAGCGTGGAGGAGATATACCGCTGGCTCCAGGAGGGCACCGTGGACGTCAGCTTCGCCAGCCGCCAGGAGCGGTGGCGGGTGGACTGGACGCCCCTCTGGGACGACCCCCTGCTGGCCATCCTTCCGCCGGACTACCCGGCGGAGGGCCTGGAGCGGTTCCCGGTCCGGGGCTTTGAGGGGAAGGAGTTTCTGATGCCCTCCCTGGGGTTCGATCTGGACATTCTGGGGGTCTTCGAGGCCCAGGGCGTCCGCCCGGACATCCGCAGCAACACGGCGGTGGAGGACGCCGCCATTCTCTCCATGGTGGAGCACGGGCTGGGGGTGAGCATCCTGTCCCAGCTGGTGCTCCAGGGGCGGCGGGACAACGTGCTGGCCCTGCCCCTGGAGCCCGGGGCCTGCCGCCATATCGGCGCGGGGGTCCGCTCCCTGGCGGAGGCGTCCCCGGCGGTGCGGGAGCTGATCGGGCACGCCCGGCGGATCGTCAGGGCGCTGCATACGGAATAGCCGGTAAGCATGGAGGCCGCGCAATCCGCGCGGCCTCCATGTTGCACGCCGCCGTACAACCTTTCCGCCGTTCCGGTCCCAGGGAGAAAGGCTGGTGAGCATATGGCGCGTGCCTATATCAAGATATTTCATGACTGTCTGGAGTGTATGGAGCCGCTGGACGACGCGGAGCGCGGGCGGCTGTTCACGGCCCTGCTGGAGTACGCCAGGACCGGCGAAGCCCCTGCGCTGCAAGGAAATGAGCGGTTTGTATTCCCCGCCCTCCGCGCCCAGCTGGACCGGGACGCCGCGTCCTACGAGAGTCTTTGCGAGACAAACCAGCGCAACGGGGCGCGGGGCGGACGCCCCTCCAGAAAACCGTCCGGTTTTTCGGAAACCGAAAAAACCCAAGACAAAGAAGAAGACAAAGACAAAGAAGAAGACAAAGACAAAGAAAAAGACAAAGACAAAGATTCTTCTTCCGGGGCGGACCGCCCCGGACAGCCGGACCGCGCGCCGGGCCGCAGGCCCGCCGGACGGTCCCGGCCAGAGAGAAAATATCATTCCCGTAAGGGCGCGGGCGCCGTGGACCCCGCGGAAAACCAGCGGCTCATTGCAGAGATGCTCCGCTACCGGGACCAGCTCCGCAGGGATTCCGGGGCCGGGCCGGACAGCCATTGGCCTGCGGACGGTCCCGGCGGCGTCACCGCGCCCCGCCGCCCGCCATCAGCAAATCCTCCACCAGCCCCAGCGCGGCCTCCAGCACCGGCTCCCTGGGAGCCAGGGTCAGAGTGAGCGCGGGAACCTCCCCGGCGTTTACCGACAGACGCTTGCGGTACTTCGCGCCGCCGCAGACCGCCGCCACCGCCTCGGGGTCGAACCGGGCGATCACAAACCGCAGCTGCCGGTCCTTCTGGGAAATATCGCTGATCCCCGCGCGGGCCGCGCTGGAGCGCAGCATCGCCACGTCCAGCAGGGCGTAGACCGCCTTGGGCGGCTCGCCGTAGCGGTCCAGCAGCTCGTCCAGCAGGTCCGACGCGTCCTCCTGGCTCCGGATGGCCGCGATGCGGCGGTACAGGTCCATCCGCTGCTGGCTGGAGGCCACGTAGAAGTCCGGGATGTTGGCGGACACCGCCAGGTCGGCGGCGCACTCCACCTCCACCGTCTTCTTCTCCCCCCGCTCCTCCAGAACCGCGTCCTCCAGCAGCCGCAGGTACATGTCGTAGCCCACGCTCATCATGTACCCCGACTGCTCCGGCCCCAGCAGGTTCCCCGCCCCCCGGATTTCCAGGTCCCGCATGGCGATCTTGAAGCCGGAGCCGAACTCCACGTACTCCCGGATGGCGGTCAGCCGCTTGCTGGCGATCTCCGAGAGAATCTTTCCGGGGCGGTAGGTCATGTAGGCGTAGGCCCGGCGGGCGCTGCGCCCGATGCGGCCCCTGATCTGGTGGAGCTGGGCCAGCCCCATCCGGTCCGCGTCCTCGATGATGAGGGTGTTGACGTTGGCGATGTCGATGCCGGTTTCAATGATGGTGGTGCACACCATCACCTGGGCGGCGCCCTCCACCATCTGCTGCATGGCGGAGGAGAGCTGCTTCTCGTCCATCCTGCCATGGCCCACCACCACGTTCACATCCTCCCCCACCAGCTTCTTCACCCGGGCGGCGGTGGAGTCGATGGACTCCACCCGGTTGTGGAGGTAGTACACCTGCCCGCCCCGGCCGATCTCCCGGCGCATGGCGTCGGCCAGCATCCCCCAGTCGTGCTCCACCACGTAGGTCTGCACCGGCTGGCGGTTCTGGGGCGGCTGCTCCAGGGTGGACATGTCCCGGATGCCGGAGAGGGCCATGTTCAGGGTGCGGGGGATGGGGGTGGCGGAGAGGGTGAGCACGTCCACCTGCCTGCTCATCTCCTTGAGCTTCTCCTTGTGGGTCACGCCGAAGCGCTGCTCCTCGTCCACAATCAGCAGCCCCAGGTCCTTGAAGGCCGCCGCCACGTCCTTCTGAATCAGCTTGTGGGTGCCGATGAGCAGGTCCACCCGCCCGGTGCGCAGGTCCGCCAGAATCTGCCGGACCTGTCCCGGCGTCTGGAAGCGGCTGAGGACCCGAATCTCCACCGGGAAGGAGCGGAAGCGGCTGCACGCCGTGGCGAAATGCTGCTGGGCCAGGACGGTGGTGGGGGCCAGGATCGCCGCCTGCTTGCCGTCCAGGACGCACTTCATCACCGCCCGCAGGGCCACCTCCGTCTTGCCGTAGCCCACGTCGCCGCACAGGAGCCGGTCCATCGGGACCGGTTTTTCCATGTCCCGCTTGATCTCCGCGATGCACCGCAGCTGGTCCTCGGTCTCCACGTAGTCGAAGGACTCCTCAAACTCCACCTGCCAGGGGGAGTCCGGCGAGAAGGCGAAGCCGGGCCGCCGCTGCCGCTCGGCGTACAGGGCGATGAGGCCCTTGGCCAGATCCTTGGCGGCGGCCTTGGCCTTGTTCTTCTGCTTGCTCCAGTCGGTTCCCCCCAGCTTGCTGAGCTTGACGGAGGGCGCGCCCTCGTCGTTGAGGCCGCCGCCGCCGATGTACTTGCTCACCAGATCCAGGCCGGTGGCGGGGACGTAGAGGCTGTCCCCCCCGGCATAGGCGATTTTGATATAGTCCTTCTCCACGCCGTCCACGGGCATTTTGTGGATGCCCTCGAAGCGGCCCACGCCGTGGTGGGCGTGGACCACCAGATCGCCGATGGAGAGGTCGGCGTAGCTCAGGAGCTTCCGGCGGCTGTCCTTCTGTGCCTTGGGGCGGGCGGGGGCCTGCCTGCCGGAGGTGGCGGCGGTGAACTGGCCCTCCGTCAGGACGGCCAGGGCGATCTGGGGGTACTCCGCCCCGGCGGACAGGGCCCCCACCGCAAGGCGCAGCTCCCCCTTCCCCGGCATCTCCCGGCACTCCAGGTCCAGGGCGGCGGGGACCCCCCGCTCCGCCAGCATCCGCTGGAGGCTCTTCGCCCTGGGGGCGCTGCCGCACAGCAGCAGCGCCTGATACCCGGCGGAGAGGTAGTGGCTGATGTCCCCGGCGGCGGTCTCCACGCTGCCGCCGTAGGCGCTCAGCTGCTTGGCGCTGACGGCCAGCAGCGTCCGGGGCGGCAGGGGGTAGCGGGAGGTGGGCAGGGCCTCCAGCATGCACACCGCGAACCGCTCCAGCTCCGCCAGCCACTCGTTCTGGCTGAGGAGCAGGGCCGTCAGGTCCCCGTCCTTCTCCCCGGCGGCCAGCAGGGACTCCGTGTCCTCCCTGGCCTGCCAGAGGATGTTTTTCACCCGCTCCCCCAGCCGTCCCGTCTCGCACAGGCAGAGGAGGGCGTGGGCGGGGAGATGGCGGAGGACGGACCCGCGCTCCGCCTCCGGCGGCAGCTCGCAGGCGGGCAGCAGCAGGGCGGCGTCCAGGTTCTTGGTCCGCCGCTGGGTCAGCAGGTCGAAGGAGCCCAGGGAGTCGATCTCGTCGTCAAAGAACTCGCAGCGCACCGGCTCGTCCATGGTGGGGGAGAACACGTCCAGGATGCCCCCCCGCAGGGCGAACTGGCCCACGCCCTCCACCTGGTCGGCCCGGCTGTAGCCCATGGCCGTCAGACGGCGGGGCAGGTCCGTGAGGCCGCAGCGCTGTCCGGGCTCCAGCTTCAGCGCGGCGGAGCGCAGCCACTGGGGCGTGCACGTCTTTTGCAGCAGGCCCTCGGCGGTGGCCACCACGGCGGCGGCTCCGCCGCCCAGCTCGTAGAGGGCGGCGATGCGGGCGTACTCCCACTGGCGGGAGACCACCGTCCCGGCGCGGACGAACAGCTCCCGGGCGAAGATGCGCACGGGCCTTTGCCCCAGCAGAATCTCCAGGTCCGCCGCCGCGCGGACCGCCTCGGCCTCGTCAGAGCAGACCATGACCAGGGGCCGCCCGGTCCGGCGGGCGGCGGCGGCGGCGATCTGGGCCCGGTGTACGCCTCCCAGTCCGGTGACTCCGGCGGGGCAGTTCCCCTGCTCCACGGCCTGGGCCAGGGCCTCCGCCTCCGGGATGCGCAGCAGGGCTTGCAATAGCTGTTCCATAACATACCTCCTGGTCCGCTGGGGGACCTCGCTTCATGCGCGAAAAAGCCCACGCCGTGCTCCCGCGGGAGGGCGTGCGCCGTCAATTTCTTCCATGTCCTTGATGGTAGCGTTTTTTCCCCCGTTTGTCAAGAGGGAAAACGGCGGGGGGGCAGGGAAATCAAGCTTGTAAGGGCGTTCTTTTATCCATGAATCGTTGACAAAACGGCGGCAGGCGGGTATAATGATAACGAAAGGGCTGCTGCGACAAGCGGTCAGCTCCGTGCTAAGTCATGAAATGACCGCGACCGGGCTAGGGGGCGGTCATTTCCTTTTGCCGCGCTGTTTACCGATCTGGTAGAACAGTGTGGCAACGCCCAGGAGTACCAGGGAGTAAGCGAAAAGCTCACTATATGTAACCATAAGCATCCCCCTTTCCGGGGGAAAGGCATCCCCCGCGTTCCCATGACCGTTGGAGGCGTTCATGGGAAAGATCAGAGGAACTGACCGCCTGCCTCTTGTGCAGCGCACCCTTCCGGCGGACCCGTCCCAGGGTCCGCCAGTCCATTATACACAGCGCACCGGGTTTTGTCAAATTTTCCCGTTCCAGCAGAACAATCTCCCAAACCGCATCAGACTGTGTAGGGGCGCGTTCTTTCGCCAGGATTCTGCAAAACAGGAGACGGATTTCCCTGGCAAGGGGAAAATCTGTTCTTTTTCCCCCTTGCCATCGGGCGAAAAATTTGTTAAACTAATTCCAACTATCCATTTCAACAGGCGGAGGAACACATGGCAGAGAAGAAGCAAATTTACGGCAATGAGTCCATCAGCGCCCTGAAGGGCGCGGACCGGGTGCGCAAGCGGCCCGGCGTCATCTTCGGCTCCGACGGGCTGGAGGGCTGCGAGCACGCGGTGTTTGAAATCCTCTCCAACTCCATCGACGAGGCCAGGGAGGGCCACGGCAGGCTCATTATTGTCACCCGCTACCTGGACCACAGCGTGGAGGTGGAGGACCAGGGCCGGGGCTGCCCGGTGGACTGGAACGAGAAGGAAAAACGCTGGAACTGGGAGCTGGTGTTCTGCGAGCTCTACGCCGGGGGCAAGTACGGCAACAACGAGGGGGAGAACTACGAGTTCTCCCTGGGCCTCAACGGTCTGGGCTCCTGCGCCACCCAGTACGCCTCGGAATATATGGACGTCACCGTGTGGCGGGACGGGTATGAGTACCAGCTGCATTTCAAAAAGGGCAGCATCACCGGCCCCAAGGGCCAGGAGCTGCAAAAGACGCCCCTGACCCGGCGGAAAAGCGGCACCCGGACCCGCTGGCTCCCCGACCTGGAGGTGTTCACCGACATCAACATCCCTCCGGAGTACTTCGCGGACGTGATGAAGCGGCAGGCGGTGGTCAACGCGGGGATTACCTTCCGGCTGCGGGTGGAGACCGGGGCGGGGAAGTTCGAGACCACGGAGTTCTTCTATGAGAACGGCATCGCCGATTATGTGGAGGAGCTGGCGGGGGAGGGGCCGCTGACGGCCCCGGTCTTCTGGGAGACGGAGAAGCGGGGCAGGGACCGGGCGGACAAGGACGAGTACAAGGTCAGGCTCAGCGTGGCCTGCTGCTTCTCCAACAGGGCGGCGGTCATCGAGCACTACCACAACTCCAGCTGGCTGGAGCACGGCGGCAGTCCGGAGAAGGCCACCAAGCTGGCCTTTGTGGGGGCCATCGACGCCTGGCTGCGGCAGAACAACAAGTACCAGAAGGGGGAGAGCAAGGTTACCTGGACGGACATTGAGGACTGTCTGGTGCTGGTCTCCAACAACTTCTCCACCCAGACCAGCTATGAGAACCAGACCAAGAAGGCCATCACCAACCGGTACGTCCAGGAGGCGATGGCGGAGTTTCTCAAGAGCAGGCTGGAGATTTATTTCATCGAGAACCCCGGCGACGCGGCGCGGATCGCGGAGCAGGTGCTCATCAACAAGCGGTCCCGGGAGCAGGCGGAGAAGGCGCGGCTGAACGTGAAGAAGAAGCTGTCCGGCTCCATCGACATCGCCAACCGGGTTCAGAAATTTGTGGACTGCCGGACGAAGGACGTGAGCCGGAGGGAAATTTACATTGTGGAGGGGGACTCCGCGCTGGGCAGCGTCAAGCTGAGCCGGGACGCGGAGTTTCAGGGCATCATGCCGGTAAGAGGCAAGATTCTCAACTGTTTGAAGGCCGATTACGCCCGGATTTTCAAGAGCGAGATTATTACGGACCTCATGCGGGTATTAGGCTGCGGCGTGGAGGTTCAGAACAAGCATGTGAAGGACTTGAGTACCTTTGATTTGAATAATCTCCGCTGGAACAAGGTGGTTATCTGCACCGACGCGGATGTGGACGGGTATCAGATCCGGACGCTGATCCTGACGATGATATACCGTCTTTGTCCTACCCTCATTCAGGAGGGGTATGTGTATATTGCAGAGTCGCCGCTGTTTGAGATCAACTGCGGGGAGAAGACGTGGTTTGCCTACTCCGAGAAGGAGAAGGCGGAGATTGTCAGGACGCTGGAGGGGAAGAAGTACAAGGTGGACCGGTCCAAGGGGCTGGGCGAGAACGACCCGGACATGATGTGGCTGACCACCATGAATCCGGAGACAAGGCGGCTGATTAAGGTGATGCCCACGGACGCCGAGGCCACCAGCTATATGTTTGACCTGCTGGAGGGGGACAACCTCCAGGGGCGGAAGGAGCATATTGCCAACGAGGGGTACAAGTTCCTGGATTTGGCGGATTTGTCGTAGCGGACATGGGGCGCGGTTCGGGCCGTTGGATGCGGGCGGATGATGTGCGCCCCTGCGGGATGGTTCGTTGTCCAGCCGCGTGAATGGCGGTGGTTGTAAGTCCAGGGCCGTCATTGGCCTGCGGCCAACGACCGGCCCGGCAGTGGCGCTGGCGCGCCACTGCCGCGGTGCCACAGTAAGCACCCCCGTCAGAATCCGTGGGCAGACGCAGAAATCCGGCGCATTCGGGCAGGCATTAACAAGAGAATCAAACCAGGTACGCCGCAGCGCAATAAAACACCCCCGTCATTCAGGGGTTCTCAGGGGGTACGCCCCCTGAGCGTGCTTTTGGTACTTTTCCCACGGGGGAAAAGTACATCCCCGTCCCCCCCGGAGGGGGGAACAAAGTCCCGCTCCTGGCGGGGAGCAGAAGAAAGGACCACCAATTATGCCAAAGAAGAAATCAACCGGCGAGAACAAGCCGAAAGTAAATAATCCCAACGTGATGGGGCTGAGAGCGGCGGTGGTGGAGCAGGCCATCACGGACACGATGGAGACCAATTTCATGCCCTACGCCATGTCGGTCATCCTCTCCCGGGCGATTCCGGAGATCGACGGCTTCAAGCCCTCCCACCGGAAGCTGCTCTACACCATGTATAAAATGGGCCTGCTCACCGGGGGGCGGACCAAGTCCGCCAACATCGTGGGCCAGACCATGCGCCTCAACCCCCACGGCGACGCCGCCATCTACGACACCATGGTCCGCCTCTCCAAGGGCTATGGGGCCCTGCTCCACCCCTTTGTGGACAGCAAGGGCAACTTCGGAAAGGTCTTCTCCCGGGACATGGCCTGGGCGGCCAGCCGCTACACGGAGGCCAAGCTGGCCCCTATCTGCCAGGAGCTGTTCCGGGACCTGGACCAGGACGCGGTGGACTTTGTGGACAACTATGACAACACCATGAAGGAGCCGTCGCTGCTGCCCACCACCTACCCGAATATCCTTGTCTCCGCCAACCAGGGCATCGCCGTGGGCATGGCCTCCCAGCTGTGCGGGTTCAACCTCACCGAGGTCTGCGACGCGACCATCGCGTTCCTCAAAAACCCGGCCTGCGACATCTCCTCCATCCTGCTGGGGCCGGACTTCCCTACCGGCGGGGAGATCATCTGCGACCAGGCGGCTCTGGAGGAGGTCTACCGGACCGGGCGGGGTTCCATCCGAATCCGGGGCAAGTACCGGTATGTGAAGAGCGAGAATCTGGTGGAAATCTACGAAATCCCCTACACCACCACCACGGAGGCCATCATCGACAAGGTGGCGGAGCTCATCAAGGCCGGGAAAATGAAAGAAATCAACGACATGCGGGATGAGACGGATCTGTCCGGCCTGAAGCTGGCAATCGACCTCAAGCGGGGCGTGGACCCGGACAAGCTCATGGCCAAGCTCTACAGGACCACCCCCCTCCAGGACGCCATCAGCTGCAACTTCAACGTCCTGGTGGGCGGGATGCCCAAGGTCATGGGCGTGCGGGAGCTGCTGGAGGAGTGGTGCGCGTGGCGGACGGAGTGCGTGCGGCGGCGGGTGCATTTCACCCTCAGCAAGAAAAGGGACAAGCTCCACCTGCTCAAGGGCCTCAAGCGCATCCTGCTGGACATCGACAAGGCCATCGGGATCATCCGCGAGACCGAGGCCGACGCCGACGTGGTGCCCAACCTGATGATCGGCTTCGGCATCGATCAGGTCCAGGCGGAGTACGTGGCGGAAATCAAGCTGCGCAATATCAACAAGGAGTATATCCTCAAGCGGGTCCAGGAGGAGGAGGCCCTCCGGAAGGAGATCACCGACCTGGAGGACCTTGTCGGGAGCCCCAGGCGCATTCAAAAGGTCATCATCAGGGAGCTGGAGGACGTCAGCAAAAAATACGGCCAGCCCCGGCTGACCACCATCGTCTATGAGCATGAGATCACCTCCTTCGACGAGGCGGAGGAGACGCCGGATTACCCGGTGACCGTGTTCCTGTCCCAGCACGGGTACTTCAAGAAGATCACCCCCCAGTCCCTGCGGATGGCGGACGTGCAGAAGTACAAGGAGGAGGACGGCCCCCGTCAGAGCGTTGAGACCAGCAACAAGGCGGAGGTCATGTTCTTCACCAGCAGGCAGCAGGTCTACAAGTGCCGCCTCAGCGAGTTCGACGACACCAAGGCCAGCGCACTGGGGGACTACCTCCCCAGCAGGCTGGGGATGGACCAGGACGAGTCCGTGGTGGGGATGGTCCTGCCGGGGGACTACTCCGGGGCGCTGCTGTTCTTCTTTGAGAACGGCAAGGCGGCGCGGGTGGAGCTCTCCGCCTACGCCACCACCTCCAACCGCCGGAAGCTCACCGGGGCCTACTGCGGCAAGAGTCCCCTGGCGGCGCTGGTGCACCTGAAGGAGGAGCGGGAGCTGGCGCTGTACTCCACGGAGCCCAGGGCGCTGATTTTCAGCACCGCCCTGCTTGCGCCCAAGTCCACCCGGACCACCCAGGGCGTGCAGGTGATGACGCTGAAGCCCAAGTACCGCCTCAGCGAGGTCAAGCCGGTGGAGGAGGCCGCGATCACCAACGTCGCCCGCTACCGCTGCCGCAGCATCCCCGCGGCGGGGGCTGTCCTCAAGGAGGAGGACGGGGAGCAGATGCGGCTGCTGTAGACCGGGGACCTGCAAAATGGCAGCATGAAATAGCAGGGAAACAGGGCCATGCTTGACATCTGACAAAAAGACCTATATAATAGAGGTACGATAAAATCGTATCAGAAAGATCGTTATGAGACGGATATTTATTTATACTGCCTCGTTTCGCCGCTGCTGGCAGGCAATGGGTCTGGGCGATAAGGAGTTGACGGTTCTGGAGGACGCACTGCTTAAAAATCCTAAGATGGGCGTTGTTGTGGAAGGGACCGGCGGGACCAGAAAGCTGCGCATTCAGCTGGAGGGACGTGGAAAACGCGGCGGCGGGCGGGTCATTTACCTGGACGTATTTGAGAAGGAGCATCTGTATTTTTTATTTGCATATCCTAAGAATGTACAGCCGGACCTCACTGCCAGTCAAAAGAAAGCGATAGCGGCTGTCGTCAACGCCATTCGGAAGGAGTGACCTATCATGGAAGAGCTGACATTCAAATCCGCCTTGACCTCAGAGGAAATCGAGAAGAATTTTCAGAATATTGATTTCTTTTCCGGCGTGATGGCGGGACTGGAGGAAGCCCGCGCCTACGCGGAGGGTCAGGCTGCGGAGGACACGCTTGTACGCAAGCGCACCCTGCCCGTCATAAATGTTTCGGAAATACGGGAATCGCTTTCCATGACGCAGAAGGATTTTGCCGCTGTGCTGGGCGTGTCCCGCCGCACCGTGGAGGCTTGGGAGAGCGGCAGGAGCAATCCAACGCCAACAGCAAAAAAGCTCATGTTTCTGATTCAGGGAGACCATTCTCTGGTTGAACGGCTTTGAGGAAACAGCAGCCCCCGCTCCAGGCGCATGGCCTGGGGCGGGGGCTTTCCGGTTTTATTCGTAGGCGTCCAGGATTTCTTTCAGTGCCGCCAAGGCAGGTTCGCAGGGCTCTCCCTCGTTGACCTTGGTGCTTACCGTAAAAACAGCGCTGTTCAAAATAAATTCCGCTTCATACATTGTGACCGTCCAGTCCTCCCGGAAGGAAGGATGACTTTCAATGATCGTGACCTCCATGCCGCTGGGTGTTACATATGTTTCAAGGCCGCTGGTCCCAGCCAGAGGATTGAGCAAATTGTATAACCGTTCCCCCTCCCGAGTCGGGTCCTCCAGTATCAATACAATTTTTTCAGAGACGGAGAAATCCTCTTCACAGTAGCTGGTATGGAGTTCGATCTCATATGGCAGCGAGTTCTGATACCGCAGCGCGGCAAGGCACGGCGCGACTACCGGAGGATCATCCTCACCCAGCGACATGCCCCACAGCCCCTTCTCCATCTGCTCTAGCCTGGCGTTACCGGCAATCTCCAAACCAAGGAACACTTCCGCCTCCTCCCAGGAATCAAATGGCAGGATTTCCATGGAGCTGCCAGCAGCCTCCCCTCTTTGCAGCACCTCCTCTGATAAGCTCGACAACGGAATATTTTTTGCGTTTGCTTCCAGTTTGTAACCCTCTTCAACACGGGATATATTTACCCGGCCAAAATATTCCACCGCCAGCGCTGTCCCTGCCAGAACTGCCACCAGCACCGCCGCAAGGGCCGCTGCTGGAATCCTCCGTCTGTTTATCTGTTTCATGCTGAAAACCTCCTTTTTTTCGCTCAGAAGCTCCGCCAGTATGGCGTCCTCCCGCTCCCGGGAGAGCTTCACCCGGTCAAATATCCGCGTCAGCTTCCTATCCTCCATACTCGCCGTCCTCCTCCAATAAATCTTTCAGTCTGCGGCGCGCCCGGAACAGCCAGGACCGGACGGTGGACGGGTTCTTTCCCATCAGCTCCGCTGTTTCATTGGTGCTGTACCCTTGATAATAATGCAGGTACAGCGCGGTTTTCTCGTGCTCCGGAAGCCGCAGGATCATGTCCCACAGCTCCCCGTCCGCTGGCTGCTCCCAGGCCAGGGCGTCCAGCGTTTCCGCGTCCGCCCGCCTGGTGCGCCACCAGTGCCGCAGCTGGTTTTTGCACTCGTTCCGGGCGGTGACGATGAGCCAGGCCCTCTCGTGGTCCGGACCATCGAAAGGCTCGTCCCGCTCCATCGCCTTGCGGAATACGTTCTGGACGGCGTCCTCCGCGTCGGGGCCGTTTTTCAGCAGCATCCGGCTGATCTGATAGACCGTTTTGACATGCCGCCGGTAGAGGCTGGCCACCTCCTCTGTTGTGAGCGCACCCGCCACGGGGATCACCTCCTGTCCTGTTCACTTACTATACAATTGAGGGCCGGTGTTTGTTGCGGCGCAGAAGGATTTTTTTGTTGCGGCGGAAAAAGGCTGGGTGTATAATGGGTCCGATACCACCGCCAGTCCAGTGTAGGGGCGAGCATTGCTCGCCCGCGCACCAAAGGACAGAACCGCAGTAACGGCGGTGCATTGCAGGGGCGGATGATATCCGCCTCTACACAGATGTATCAGGCCAGGAAAATTCTGCGTATCAATTATTTTCAGGAGGACTGCATCATGTTTTTGGAGACCGAACACTTCATCCTGCGGAAATTCCGGGAGGATGATTTCAACGACTTCTGCGCCTACGCTATGGACGCGGAAATGTGCCGTATGATGGGCAACGACCTGATGGACACCAGGGAGACCGCACGCGTCACTTTCGACTGGCTGAAGGACAAGGAGGACCGCAGCTATGTCCTGATATACAAGGAAACTGGCCGCGCCATCGGCAACCTGAACGTCACCAAGCTGCCCGACCACCTGCTGGAGCTGCCCGACCTGAAGGGGAAGCGGGGCGTGAGCCTGTCCTTCTGCATCTCCCGGCATTACCGGCGGCAGGGGCTGATGTCGGAGGCTCTGCGGGCTGTCATCGCCCACCTTTTTGAGGAGGAGGGGATGGATTACGTCCAGTGCGGCTATTTTGATTTCAACGCCGCCTCCGCCGCCCTCCAGGAGAAGCTGGGCTTTACCCATCTGACCACTGTGGAAATGGACTTCAAGGGGGAACAGACCGTCACGGTGGAACAGGTCCTGTGGAAAAATTGAAGAAGAAAAAATCTCCCCAATGAACCTTTCGCCCCCAAATCCCGTCTATGTAAGTGAAACCGGTTTTCAAATCACTAGCATGGGAGGTGACGGGTTGGACCGCTTTGAGGAGCTGCTGTCCGCCCATCGCGGGGCGGTGGAGCGGTATGTGCGCTTCCGCCTGCCGGGGACCGCGGACGCCGAGGACGTTTTGCAGGAGGTCTGGCTGACGGCCTGCCGCCGCTTCGGCCAGCTGAACAATCAGGACGCCTTCAAAGCCTGGATGCTCAGCATCGCCCGGAACAAGTGCGCCGACTACTTCCGCGCGGCGGCGGGGCGGCGGGAGGTCTCTCTGGACGAGCTGCCGGAGCGGGAGCTGGGCCAGTACGGGGCGGAGGCGGAGTCCGCCGTCCGCGACACGCTGGAGCTGCTGGAGGCCCGGGACCGGGAGGCGCTGTACCTGTACTTCTGGGAGGAGCTGCCCCAGGCGGAGATTGCCCGCAGGCTGGGGGTCCCCCTGGGGACGGTGAAGAGCCGCCTGCACGCCGCCAAGCGGCGGTTCCGGAGCAAATACCCCTGCCCGCCGCCCCAACGGAAAGGAGATTTTTTCATGAAGAAGCTGCCTGAATTTCTGCCGGAATACGCCATTGAGGAGCAGAGCGCGGCCCCGTTCTCCGTCAGGTGGGAGGAGCTGATGGGCTGGTTCCTGGTCCCCCGGCCGGGGGAGAAGCTGTCCTGGGGGATGTACGATTTCCCGGAACGGAAATGTACCCATATCTGCGACATGCAGGTCATTGGCAGGGCCGAGGTCCACGGCATCGAGGGCGTGGAGCTGACCGCCAGGGAGTCGGACCCCTCCGGCAGGGAGGACGTGACGGACTGGACATTCGTGGCGCAGCTGACGGACACCCACTGCCGCTATCTGTCCGCCATCCGGAAGGAGGGGGACATCCGGCGTTACGCAACCTTCCTGGACGGGGAGGCGTTCCTGCCCAACTGGGGCTTCGGGGAGAACAACTGCGGCAACGCCGTCCATCTCTCCCCCAAGGGGGACATCCGGCGGACGGGGCGCGTGGTCACGTGCGCGGACAAGGATTTTCTGCTGGACATCGTGGGCCGGTATACCGTGACCATCGCCGGGAAAGCGTATGATACCGTCTGCGTGATGGACGTGGAGACCTACAACGACGGCGTGGCCTCCGAGCAGTTCCTGGACCGCAGCGGCAGGACCATACTCTGGCGCAGGTTCAACCGGGACGGCTGGGCCCTGGACCGCTATGGAAAGCCCTGGACGGAGCTTCTGCCGGACAGCGAGCGGCTGACCATCAATGGGAGAACCTATGTCCACTGGTACGACTGCATCACAGATTATATTACTTCCGAACCGCAAGGCCGGAAGTAAGCGGAAAGGCGGGGCTTGACGCCCCGCCTTTTCCCGCGCACCGGTTGAAATTGATTTCCCCGGCGCCCCTGCACGGATACTTCCCTTTCCGCCCATTTTGTGGTATAATGGGACCGGCGGACTTTGAGACACGAACAGGCCGGGCGGTCCTGAGCCCTATAACTGCGCCATGACCTGGCCAATGGGTTCGGTGATGGTCAGGTCCGCCCCGGCCCCCAAATCCGCTTTATTGATGACCACCAGCTTGTCCCCCCGGTAGTACCGCACCAGCCCCGCCGCCGGGTACACCGTCAGGGACGTGCCGCCGATGATGAGCACGTCCGCGCGGCGGATGGCGGAGACGGCCTTCCTCATCACATCCTCGTCCAGCCCCTCCTCGTAGAGCACCACGTCCGGCTTGACGGTCCCGCCGCACTGGCAGCGGGGGACGCCCGCGCTGTTCACGACGGCTTCCACGCCGTGGAACGCGCCGCATCTGGCGCAGTAGTTGCGCAGGACGCTGCCGTGGAGCTCCAGGACGTTTTTGCTGCCCGCCTTCTGGTGGAGGCCGTCGATGTTCTGGGTGACGACGGCCTTCAGCTTCCCGGCGGCCTCCCACTCCGCCAGCTTCCTGTGGGCGGCGTTGGGCCGGGCGTCCAGATAGAGCATCTTGTTGCGGTAGAAGCGGAAGAATTCCTCCGGGTTCCGCTCATAGAAGCTGTGGCTGAGGATGGTCTCCGGAGGGTAGTCGTACTCCTGGTTGTAGAGGCCGTCCACGCTGCGGAAATCGGGGATGCCGCTCTCGGTGCTGACCCCGGCCCCGCCGAAAAAGACGATGTTTTCGCTCTGGCTGGTCCAGTCCCTCAGTTTTTTCACTGCGTCTGTCATGATTGTCCCTCCGGTATACACAATATTTTCATAAGGAGCATACAGTATGAATATCCAGATTTTCGGTCTCCCCAAGTGCTTTGAAACCAAGAAAGCGGAGCGCTGGTTCAAGGAGCGGCGCATTCGATACCAGTCCATCGACCTGGCCAGGAAGGGCTTTTCCCTGGGCGAATACCGCTCCATCCGGCAGAAGCTGACCTTCCAGCAGCTTGTGAATACGAAGTGCAAGGCTTACCAGGACCTGTACATGGCGTATATCACCCCCGACGCGGCGGAGGATAAGCTGTTTGAGAATCCCCAGCTGTTCAACACGCCCATCGTCCGGAACGGGAAGGACGTCACCGTGGGGTACTGCCCGGAGGTGTGGGAGACCTGGGAGTAACGCGCCGCCGGACCTACTCCAGGTGGTGGGTATGGTTGAAGATGTGGTCCTCGCAGAAGCAGTGGTAGCCGGAGCACTTGGAGCAGTAGCGGAACTGCAGCTCAGGGTGGTCCGTGTCCGTGCGTCCGCAGACCTCGCATTTGTGGTTGTAGCCCTTCTGCCGCTGCTGCTCCTTCACCGCCCTGCGGAACTGCACCGCCTCCCGGCGGTGATGGGAGCGGACGGTCTCCGCCCTGCGGCGGAAGTCCGGGGAGAAGAACACGAACAGGTTCAGCATCGCCACGATGGGCGTCAGGGCGTAGCCCCACAGCCCCAGGGAGGCGCCCCGGACCACCGCGGCGGCGTAGAGAGCGGCCTCCAGGATTGCCAGCCACTTCATCTTGATGGGGATGATATAGAAGAGCCGCACCATCGCCTCCGGGTAGGTGAGGGCGTAGGCGAAGAACAGCGCCGCGTTCACATACCCCGCGCCGTACAGCGGGAAGGCGAAGCCGTCCAGCAGCAGCGCCAGGAAGGAGGCCAGCACGCTCAGCAGCATTCCGCTGGCGTAGTAGAAGGTGAATTTGGCGCTGCCCCACAGCCGCTCCATGGACTCGCCCAGCCAGTAGTAGAAGAACAGGGAGATGAGCACGGACAGGGGGTGGCCGCCGGTGGGGATGAGGACGAAGGTGAAGACCCGCCAGAGCTGGCCGTGGAGGACGGCCCGGGCGTCCATGGCCAGCAGCTGCAGCAGCAGGCCGGACTGGTCGAAGAGGCTGAAGATATAGATGGCGGCGTTGGCGATGACGATGTACCGCATGAGGCCCGGGATGCCCAGCCGGGGATGCATGGAGCAGAAGCGGTCGATGGCGTCGTTCAGTTTTCTCAAGGGAAGTTCCTCCAGTGATCGTAATGATAGGATACAGGTATTGTACTCCATCGGAGGAAAAAAGTCACCATAAATTTTTTGAACATTTGACAAATGGAAAAAAATATGTATAATAGGGTTGTACGGTCCCCTGCGGACCGTGCTGCCGGAGAGTCCGGGGTGTTGCGCAGTTGGTAGCGCGCCTGCTTTGGGAGCAGGAGGCCCAGGGTTCGAGTCCCTGCACTCCGACCATGCGGAGTGTCCTGATCGGGTTTGAATACCCTGTGAGGGACACTCCGCGTTTTTGATGCTCAAAACCAGATCAGGCGCTTTTGTCCGGGGAGCAGCTGACAGCTGCTCCCTTTCTCGTCTTTGCTGTGGGGCTGCCCGATACCCTGGCATACGAAAACATAGGCTTGACTTTTCCACGGTTTTTATTTAAGATAAACTACGTGTCGCTTCATGCGACTTTGCAATAATAAAGCTGGAGGTAGCCACATGAAAAAGTGCATTTTAGTTGTCGATGACGACGATATGAATCTGGCCAGGACACAAATCATCCTTGGGAAGGAATATGAGGTGCTCACGGCGGAATCAGGGATGGACGCGCTGGTGAGGCTGAGGGGCACGAAGGTGGATATGGTTCTTCTGGACATTGATATGCCGGGGATGAACGGCATTGAGACCTTTGAGCGCATGAAGGGCTTTGCCCCCGGGATCCCCGTGATCTTTTTGACGGCGTCGGGGCTGGAGGAGGATGTCGTCAGCGCCATCAAGCTGGGCGCGGTGAACTATCTTAAAAAACCCTACCGTCCCCAGGAGCTGCTGAAACGAATCTCCCAGGAGTTTGAGAAGCGATGAGGCCGGAGGAACAGACAAGCAGGCGCCTTCTGCTGGCGGTCATTATTACGGTACTCAGCAGTATATTGAGTTTTGTCACGTTGGTCATGTCATGGGAATTCTGGATGATTCTGCCGATAACGGCAGGATGCTTCAGCGTGTGGATTTTGCACATTACGAAGCTCGGGGCGGGTACGTTTTATGAGAATCTGTGCGCGGGAGTGATGCTGGCCGAATTCTTTTTCTTCAGCATACATGAATCCAGCCTTTACGATATACCAGCCATGGCCTGTATTCTTGTCCTTGCGCTGTTCATGCTGAACAGAAAGTGGATATTGCATGCGATAGCCGCCCTGTATGTGCTGGCGCTGCTGTACCACGTTCTGATCCTCCATACCATCTCGGATCAAATGGGACTCCGGGACATTGTGCGCATAGGCCTTGGCGCTGTTGTGACCCTGGGAGGAACCGCGCTGGCGCGGTACTGGGTCAACCGGCGGAATGTGCAGCGGAAGTGGTATGAGCATGTGGTTGAAGAGCTGGAGACGTCGGGGAAGCAAAACGCCGTCTTCCTGTCCAATGTTTCCCATGAGCTTCGCACGCCGATCAATATGGTGATCGGCATCAGCGAGGTAGCCCTGGCGAAGGAGCTTTCCCCGGACATCCGCTTGGATATGTCATCCATAAAGCTGGCGGGAAAGCGCCTGTCCAACCAGATCAACAATATGCTGGACTATACGGAGATTCTGGAGGGCACGCTGACCCCGGCCAAAAAAGAATATATGATTACCTCGGTGCTGAACGATGTGATCACAACGGTCGCGCTGCAAACCAACCGGCAGCATCTGGAGTTGGTGTTTGATATCGACCCCAATGTTCCGGCGGCCCTTGCCGGCGATGCGGAAAAGATTTCCCATGTACTCAAAATCCTGGTAGAAAATTCTATCAAGTTTACGGAAGAGGGCGGCGTGAATATCCGTATCAGGCACCGCAGGGAGCATTACGGCGCCAATCTGGTCATTGATATCTGCGACACCGGCATCGGCATGACCGATTCTCAGCTGACACAGATGTATGATGTCTTTTATCAGGCGGATACCGGGAGCAGCCGTCTTGCGGGAGGGCTCGGC
>JAAWQM010000058.1 GCA_022800525.1 Oscillospiraceae bacterium | reverse complement strand
AATAATCAGATCAATGGATTCGATTTGCTTGGGTGTGAGCCCGGAAACGTCCAAAAGAAATGATCTTTCGTCGCTGACCCCCAGCAAGTAGTCTGTTGTCACCCCAAATGTGCGCGAAAGTTCAATCAAAGTGGGCAGCGATGGAGACCGGCTCCCCTGCTCATATGCGGCAATCGTAGAAGAACTTTTTAAACCAATCTTTTTCGCTAATTGCGCTTGTGAGAGTTTACGTTCATACCGTAGCTTCCCCACAATATCGCCTAATGGAATTGCCAACTTGCCCTCCCCCTTTGCACTAAATCTATCATACGGGTCACTCTCTCAGGGCGATTAAAAGTATTGACTATCAGAGAGTGAAATGATACACTGTCAGTAAAACAGGAGGGACTAATATGGAATTAGAAGATTTCTTGTTTGATCTGGAGGAAGAGCTTGGTGAGATCATAAGCCTGGAGGAGCGGAGTCCGGGCGTATATCACATCGGCGTTGACCAGGGAGAGCTCTTCCTCCAGGAGTACTTTGCCGTTCTGGACACCGCGCCAGTGGCCGCTAAGGTACGGAATTACGGCAAAAAAATGGACGGCCTGCGCCTTTTTGCGCAGGCCGACGATTCCAGTGGATGGCGGATTGTACAATATGAGGTCAGTAAATATAACATTGCTGTCCAGAGAAAGCCCGTCCCGGAAGCGGCGTTCCGGGACGCAAGCCTCCACGCCGTGGAGCTTCACCCGGAATACTTCGGCATGTTTCCCGTCCCCTTTCATACGCCCCAGGGCTGCACGCTGTATCACCGGACGCTGGCCAATGGCATTTACTGGCTGGAGACCAGCATGTGCAAAGAGCTGCTGGCGGTTTGCCATCCAATCTGGAACGCAGAGCTTTCCTTTGCGGCGAGAATGCTCTGTGAGGAGCCTGTCAAGCTCATAGCCGCCCTCCAGGAAAACGCTGCGGATTATATGTTTTTTTCCAAGGAGGCCAGCAGCATCCCGATTTTTGAGCTGATGAAGCTGCGCGGGGAGTGGGAAGGGACCGTTATTGACTGCCATGCGCTGATGAACGCAATCTGGGAGTGCCTGCCGCAGTACGCCCTGCATGTGAACGGGGAGAGAAATCCGGAGTTTGAATCCGCAATCGCCGCCCTCATGCCCGAGATTGGCCCGAACGCCCTGCCTGAGCCGCATGGGGACCGCATGGTTTACATGTATCCGGAGGCGGGGACGGAGTTCCTGCTGCTGAAATGACAGCGGCGGCAAGGCTCACCAGCAGACCCAGGCCCAGACCCCCAGCGCGGCCTGCGCCAGCAGAATCAGCGGCATCCCCCACACAAAATACCAGTGCTGGGTCTTGTGCCGGAACGCCCGCATACCCAGCACCGCCCCCAGGCTCCCGCCCAGCAGGGCGGAGAGGAACAGCGTCCTCTCCCGGATGCGCCTGCCTCCGCGTCTGGCCCGCCTCTTGTCAAACCACATCAGCCCAAAGGCCCACAGGTTCGCAATGACCAGATACCCGGCAATCAGCCCCAGCGGCGACCCCACGGCGGCCCAAATCATATCATTGGCGGCCTGGGGCGAAAATGTCTCCCTCATAGGCTCACAGCTCTCCGCCGAAGCGGGCCTTCACCGCCCCGCTCTGCCCGCAGCTCATGCGGCCCTCCGGACACGCGCCGGTGAGATAACAGCTCGGTCCAAACCGCCCGAACAGCTCCGGGAAGTCCTTCCTCAGCAGCCGCAGCATATCCACAGCAATTTCCCGTATCTCCCACTGCGCCCGGTTACAGGTCCTCAGCCGCAGCAGCAGCTCCAGCTCCCGGGCGTTGAGGGTGGTCATCACGTCCATCATATTCCCGCTGACGGCAAAATAGTAGCTGTACTTGCTCAGCCAGGGGTCGCCGGCCATATCCCCTGCCTGCCGCGCGGCCTCTGTCAGAGCCGTCTCATACTTCTCCCGGGCCGGAGCGTTGTCCCGGACCGTGTCCGGCAGAATATACCGCGTGTGGCACAGTCCCCGGATCGGCGGAACAATGATGGACTGCATTCGGTGGCGCACCAGGTGGGTGATTCCCGACAGGGTCACATCCGAGATCAGAAACGAATAGTTGAGCTGCTCCAGCGCCCTGGGCCGGGCGGACGCGGCCAGTAACTCCAGGGAAAACGCCTCCATTCCCCTGGGGTCCGACGCGCGGTGGGCGGCCTCCAGCAGGGCCATAGGCTCCGGCGGCGCGGCCAGCAGGCGGACCCCGCCCGCGTCCGCTTCCCGGACGAACTCCGGCCCATCCCCCGCCAGGGGCGGCGGGGCTTCGCCCGCTCCGTCATTGGAACATGCCTCCGGCAGCGCCCAGGGGAACCGCTCCTTCAGCTGTTCCTCCAGCTGCCGGGCCAGGTCCTGAAGCTCGGGGATATCCTTTCCCCGCTCCGAGCGCATGGCCCGGAGGACCCGCGCCAGCTCCCGGGCGTTGAGGGTACAGTAAAAATTGCTGCACAGGGAGTATGGAAGCAGGAACCGGGCGTCCTCCTTGGGCACGCCGTCGGCGAGAATGGACTGATAGGCCGCGAAAAGCCCGTCCATATAGTTCCGGTAAGCGGCCAGCGCCGCCCCCTCCAGCCCGGCGGGGACGTAATACCCCAGCCCGCTGAAATCCACGTACCGCCTGGACTTCACAGTGAAGGACGCCAGACGGCATTCGATGAAAAACTGCTCGACATAGACGGACACGTTTTCCAGGGCGATGGTAAACACCGCGTGCTCCGCCACCGACCGGTGGCCGGAGGCCAGAACCTTGGAAATCAGGTCCCGGTTCCTGGGATTGCCCTGGGCCTGCTGGAAGAGGGCGGCGGCGCTGCCCTGGGTGGTGGAGATGCGGGCGGCGCTGGCGCAGACCTCCTCGCCTGCGCTGCTCCAGCTGACAATGACTGCACGGGATTGCGTATTCATCATGGCGGAATGCTCCTTGTCTTGTTGATTGCCTCATTCTATCGTAAATCGGGGCGGATTGCAATAGAAATCAAAACCACCCGTTGAACGGATGGTTTGAGCAAGCCCGATAAGGACCTGTTCCCTGCGGTAGCTCCCTGAAGGGAGCACTGGAAAAGAACTTCAATCTCACTTTCTGCACTGCTGCCCCTAAAGGGGCATACCGTGCAATTTTGGCGAATCAGCTTCTTGACCTTTTGCTAAAACTTTTTTACCGGCCCCCAGTTCAACTGGGGGTATTGCCGCTGAAGCGCCAAAGAAGCCGGTCCCGGAGTGCGACCTCCGGGACCGGCTTCTTCTCACATCAGCAGATCCGGCAGACACGCCGCCAGCAGCATCACCGCCGCCAGCGCCGCCCCCAATGCTGCCAGCAGATACCGCCTGTGCAGCAAGAATACAATCATCCGGTCCTTTTTCACTTCCTGATACCTCCCCGCGCTTTTGTTACATTCTATGCGGGCGGAACCGGAAATAGACGTATGTTACCGCTCCTCCATGGGGATATAGCCCCGCTTGCCCTCCACGCACTCGTAGCGGGGACGGATCAGCTTGCCGCCCGCGCTCAGCTCCTCCATCCGGTGGGCGCTCCAGCCGGAAATCCGCGCCACGGCGAACAGGGGCGTATACAGCTCCTGGGGCAGTCCCAGCATCTCATAGACCAGGCCGCTGTAGAAGTCGATGTTGGTGGAAATGGCGGACCTGCCGCGGCGCTCCATGAGCAGCCGCTTGCCCTCCCGCTCCACGTTCTCGTAGAGGGCAAGGTCCAGTTCCCGGTCCTTCTCCGCCGCCAGATTGCGGACGTAGCTGCGGAACACCTCGCACCGGGGGTCGGTCCTGGTATACACCGCGTGGCCCAGGCCGTAAATAAGGCCGCTGCCGTCAAAGGCGTCCTTGTCCAGAATCTTCGTCAGGTACCCGGCGACAGCCTCTCCGTCCCGCCAGTCGGAGACGTGCTCCTTGATGTCGTCCATCATCGCCATGACCTTCGCGTTGGCTCCGCCGTGGCGTGGCCCCTTCAGCGACGCCATAGCCGCCGCGATGGCCGAATAGGTGTCGGTGCCGGAGGAGGTGACCACATGGTTGGTGAAGGTGGAGTTGTTGCCGCCGCCGTGGTCCGCGTGAAGCACCAGGGCCACGTCCAGCGTCCGGGCCTCCAGGGGGGTGTAGCTCCGGTCCTCCCGCAGCATCAGGAGGAAGTTCTCCGCTGTGGACAGCTCGGGCCGGGGTACGTGGATAAACAGGCTCTCGCCCTGGGCGTACCGCCACGCCTGATAGGCGTAGATCGCCAGCACCGGCATGTTGCTCAGGAGCTGGAGGTTCTGGCGCAGGACGTTTTCCAGCCCGATGTCGTTGGGCTTGTCGTCATAGCAGGCCAGAGTCAGGACAGCCCGCTGCATGGTGTTCATCAGGTCCTGAGGCGGGGCCTTCATGATGATGTCCCGGAAGAAATTGGTGGGCAGGGTCCGGTAGCTGGACAGCTGTCCGCAGAAATCCTCCAGCTGGTCCTGGTCCGGCAGCTTTCCGAACAGCAGCAGATACGCCGTCTCCTCAAAGGCGAACCGTCCCCGGGCCTCGGACCCCCGCACGATCTCCCGGCAGTCGATACCCCGGTAGTACAGCACGCCGTCGGCGGGTTGGATGTGTTCATCCTCGGTCACGATATAGGACTGAATCTCCGCCACACGGGTCAGGCCCGTCAGCACGCCCCGTCCGTCCTCGTCCCGGAGGCCCCGTTTGACCTTGTAGTCCTTATACAGTCTGGGGTCGATGTAATTTTCCGCTTCCCACTGCTCTTTCAGCGCCATAATGGCGGGGGTAATCTCACAATAGGCGTTTTCCCGGTTTTCCTGCCAGATCATAATGCAAGCTCCTTTCGTCCGCTGAATGATCGCTTTTTGCAAGTGTATCACATTTAACTTGCAATTTCAATAGATAATTTGCTGAAAATGTCAATAAAGTGTTTTGATTTTGCATGATGATTACAAAGTACATGCATTTATCCCGGACGTACACCATAGTTTTTTCCGCTGCGGCAACCCCCGGCCCGCGTTTCAGCTCCTTCACGCTCTTAGGAAAACCGCGCTGACGGTGATGATGCCATCGTCGATCTCCCCCAAAATCTCGCCGTTCATATACACCGGAGGCGGTGGAAGAAAACCGTTGTCCGAACGACTGGTATTAGAGGGAATATTCTATGTTTTTCGGCGGGGCTGCCAGTGGAAAGCAGTGCCGAAAAACTATGGTGCAGCCAGCAGCGTTCATCCATATTTCAAGAATGGTCAGCAGCCGGTTTTTTGAAAAATATGGTCAAAGGGCCTGGAAACATATGATGATCTGGAAGGATCGGCTGGGAATGGCAAGGTCTGGATAGGTGCATGGTGAAAACGCCGCTGGCCCTTTCCGCGTTGGTATTGATTTGCGTCCCTGGCCCGGAGCATGGACATGGTGTTTTTGTGGCTCCCGATTCGTTTAGGAACTTCGTCCCTGATCTCTTCCCAGAATTCACCCGATATTGTCCATGATTGTGGGCTCTTTTTCTCACCCATTTCTTTCACCTCATCCCGTATCAGTTCTTTGTTGATGGCTGTGTTATCATACAATCAGGAAAAGCGATCAGGACCACCATATCCACGCAAAAAGCGGGACCTTGGAGAGGGGCGAGCACTCCAGGGTCCCATTTTGTGCTTTCAGAAGAACAATGCCAGCGCTGATAGGCAGGTTCTGCGAACGGTCCGCCGCGCCCTACAAGGAAAAAATGGTTTTCCGTACAAATCGCCCAAATACCCTTCACAAATTTAGTGAATTGTGCTATATTCAAATAAAAGGCGTCCTGCCGCCTGGGAAACTGCTGCGGCGTCAACGAAAACAGGAGGGACCAAACCATGGTAGAAGTAATCAAAAAAGGCGCGTACCTGATGGACAGCCAAATCGTCTGGGCGGACGAGGCCCGGGGGGCGGAAGCCCCGGACACGGCCCGGGAGAAGACCATCGCCTATTCCATCCTCCGCGCCCACGACAGGAGTACGGACCCCGCGAAAATGAGGATCAGATTTGACGCGCTGATCTCCCATGATATCACCTTCGTGGGCATCATCCAGACCGCCAGGGCGTCGGGGTTGGAGAAATTCCCCGTCCCCTATGCCATGACCAACTGTCACAACAGCCTCTGCGCGGTGGGCGGCACCATCAACGAGGACGACCACGCCTTCGGCCTCTCCGCCGCCAGGAGGTACGGCGGCATCTATGTCCCCCCCAATCAGGCGGTCATCCACCAGTACGCCCGGGAACGGCTGGCGGGCTGCGGGAAGATGATCCTGGGCTCCGACTCCCATACCCGCTACGGCGCGTACGGCTGCATGGGCATAGGCGAGGGCGGCGGCGAGCTGGTCAAGCAGCTGCTGGAGAACACCTATGACGTGCCCGCGCCGGAGGTGGCGCTGGTGTACCTGGACGGCAGGCCCCGCAAGGGCGTCGGCCCCCAGGATGTGGCCATCGCGCTGGTGGCCGCCGTCTTCCCCAGCGGGGATGTGAAAAACAAGGTCCTGGAATTCGTTGGCCCCGGCGTGAAGGAGCTGAGCGCGGACTACCGCGCCGGAATCGACGTGATGACCACCGAGACAAGCTGCCTGACCTCCATCTGGGAGACGGACGGGACCATCCGGGACTATTATGAGAACATCGGCCGCCCCGGGGACTTCAGGGAGCTGAAGCCCGGTAACGGCGCGTACTACGACAGCGTGGTGAAAATCGACCTGAGCAGGGTGGAGTGCATGATCGCGCTGCCCTTCCACCCGTCCATTGCCTACACGGTCCATGAGCTGCAAGCGGACCCGGAGCGGATTTTCGCTGAGGTGGAGGATGCCTGCAACAAGCAGCTGGGCGGCAAAGTGGCCATGGACCTGCGGCGCAGCATCGTGGACGGCAAGGTCACCTGTGACCAGGGGGTGATCGTGGGCTGCTCCGGCGGCATGTACGAGAATGTCGTGGAGGCTGCGAAAATTCTGGAGGGCCAGTCCATCGGCAACGGCTATTTCGACCTGTCGGTGTACCCCTCCTCCACGCCCATCAGCCTTGCCATCACCAGAAACGGCGCGGCGGCCACGCTGATGGAGGCGGGGTGCGTGATGAAGCCCGCCTTCTGCGGGCCGTGCTTCGGGGCGGGGGACACGCCCGCCAACAATTCCCTGTCCATCCGCCACGCCACCCGCAATTTCGCCAACCGGGAGGGCAGCAAGCCGGGAGACGGCCAGACCGCCGCGGTGGCGCTCATGGACGCCCGTTCCATCGCCGCCACCGCCCGGAACGGCGGCGTGCTGACCGCCGCCACGGATATTGACTACGGCACGCCCACGCCGGAGGAGCTGGCGTACCGCTACGACGGCAGCGTCTACGCCAAGCGGTGCTATGAAGGCTTCGGCAAGGCGGACCCCAGCGCCGAACTGCGCTACGGTCCCAACATCAAGGACTGGCCCCACATGCCGAAGCTGGAGAACGATCTGCTGGTGCGCCTGTGCGCGGTCATCCACGACCCCGTCACCACGACGGACGAGCTGATCCCCTCCGGCGAGACCAGCAGCTACCGCTCCAACCCCCTTGGACTCAGCGAGTTTGCCCTGAGCCGCCGGGCGCCGGAGTACGTGGGCCGCTCCAAGGCCGTCCGCGCCCTGGAGGAGGCCAGGGAACGCGGTGAAACGCCTGCCGAGGCAGCCCGGGTCCTGGCAAAGGTGGGCGGCGACGCGGCCCGGACCACCATCGGCTCCTGCGTGTTTGCCAACAAGCCCGGCGACGGCTCCGCCCGGGAGCAGGCGGCGTCCTGCCAGAAGGTGCTGGGCGGGTTCGCCAACATCTGCTACGAGTACGCCACCAAGCGCTACCGCTCCAACTGCATCAACTGGGGCATCGTGCCCTTCACCATGGACGCCGGGACGGAGTTCCCCTATGAGGACGGCGACTGGGTGTATATCCCCGGCGTGAAAGCCGCCATCGCCGGAGGCGTGGAGGACTTTGCCGCCAAGGTCATCCGCAAGGACGGCACGGTGACGGATTTGCCCCTCAAGTGCGCGGGCCTGACCGCTGACGAGAAGCTCATCCTCCAGGAGGGGTGCCTGATGAACTACTACGCCGCCGGGTACGGGAAGGACTGACATGGACAAGGATTTTCTGCTGAAAACCTACGGCGCGTGCTGGGACGCGGAGGCGGGACCCTGGAACACCTCCCTAGCAAACAAGTACCTGGAGTACATGTTCGCCAAATTTTACGAGGAGAACTTCCCGGTACCCCCTGGCGCGGCGGTCTGCAACATCGGCATCGGCGCGGGGTACTGGGACCGGTACCTGTCCTACTGTCTCAACGGCGGGACGCTGACCAGCATTGACATTCAGGAAATTTGCTGCCGCCAGCTGAAGGAAGGGCTGGAAAATGAGAGGAACCCCAACCCAGTGCGGATCATTCACTCCAATGTGATGCTGCTGGACGAGCTGGCTGGACAGTTTGACATCGTGACCCTGGTGGGCAGCGCCCGCAGGGAGAGCGGCCTGCACGAGGAGATTCTCTCCAAAGCCATCTCCTTCCTGAAGCCCGGCGGGAGTCTCTATTACCAGAGTCTTGACGAGGGCGAAACCGAGGAGTGGGTAACCGCTTTCTGCGCCCGAAACGCCGTGCGGAAGGAGATGTACCTGCTGGATACCGCGTACAATATCCGGGCGCAGTATTGGAAATTAACAAAAGCCTAAAATGAGGAGCTCTTTGTGATGGAAAAAATCAAAATGACTACCCCCCTCGTCGAGATGGACGGGGACGAGATGACCCGCATCCTGTGGGCGATGATTAAGGACAAGCTGATCCAGCCCTTTGTGGACCTGAAGACGGAATACTACGACCTGGGCCTGCTCCACCGCAACGAGACCCGTGACCAGGTGACGGTGGACGCCGCCAACGCGACGAAGAAGTACGGCGTGGCCGTCAAGTGCGCCACCATCACCCCCAACAAGCAGCGCATGGAGGAATATCCGCAGCTGACAGAGATGTGGAAAAGCCCCAACGGCACCATCCGCTCCATCCTGGACGGCACAGTGTTCCGGACCCCTATCTGCATTGACGCCATCAAGCCGGTGGTGAAGAACTGGCGCAAGCCCATCACCATCGCCCGCCACGCCTACGGCGACGTATACAGGAGCGTGGATTTCGTCACGGAGAAGCCCGGTACCTGCACCATGACCTTCACCAGCGACGATGGCTCCGAAGAAAAGACCGTCACCGTCCAGAAGACCGACGGCCCCACCGTCTGGCAGGGGGCGCACAACAAGGACAAATCCATCCGCTCCTTCGCCCGCTCCTGCTTCCAGTACGCCATCGACACCCGGCAGGACCTGTGGTTCTCCACCAAGGATACCATCGCCAAGGTCTACGACGGCGAGTTCAAGAGGATTTTCGAGGAGGAGTTCGAGGGGTACAAGGCCAAGTTTGACGAGCTGGGCATCACGTACTTCTACACCCTCATTGACGACGCGGTTGCACGGGTCATCCGCTCGGAGGGCGGGTATATCTGGGCCTGCAAGAACTACGACGGCGACGTGATGAGCGACATGGTGTCCACCGCCTTCGGCTCCCTGGCGATGATGACCAGCGTGCTGGTCTCTCCCGACGGCGTCACGGAGTATGAAGCCGCCCACGGCACCGTCACCCGGCACTACTACCGCCACCTGAAGGGCGAGCGGACCTCCACCAACCCCATAGCGACGGTCTTCGCCTGGAGCGGGGCCCTGCGCAGGCGGGGCGGGCTGGACGGCCTGACGGAGCTGGCGCGCTTCGCCGGAAAGCTGGAGGAAGCCTGCTTCGACACGCTGAACGCCGGAATCATGACCAAGGACCTTGTGGGGCTGGTGGAACCCGGCTTCCAGGTCCGCGCCGCGGACAGCGGGGAATTTCTGGACGAGACCGCCGCGCGGCTGGCGGAGAAGCTGGCCTGAACAGCGGGAAGGGCGGGGAATGAGAGAGATCACATTAGCGGAGGTCCTTGCGGCCCGGGACGCCCGCGCGGCGGCGCAGGAGCGCCTGCTGGAGGCGTACCGCCAGCCCCTTCTGGGGGTGACCATGAATATTGCGGGCCCTGTGAAGCGTTCCGGGCTGATTGATTTCGCGTTCCGGGACGTGCTGTACCGGCTTCGGGAGGCCCTTGGCCCCGCGCTCCTCCGCGAGGAGCTGACTGACGCGCCCACGGGCCTGGAGGCGGTCCTGGCCTGCGCCCTGCCCGCTCCGGAGCTGAAGGCCCTGGCCGTGTCCCTGGAGACGGCCCATCCCGCCGCCCGCCTCTACGACCTGGACGTGCTGGAGCCCGGAGGGCGGAAGCTCTCCCGCCCCCAGCCCCGGGCCTGCCTTGTGTGCGGCGGCCCGGCGGGGCCCTGCGCCCGCAGCCGCGCCCACGGCCTCCCGGCCATCCGGGAGGCGTCGGAAGCGCTCCTGCGGACCCTTGCGGCGGACCGTCTGGCGGAGTACGGGGTGGAGGCTCTGCTGGAGGAGGTGGATCTGACGCCGAAGCCCGGTCTGGTGGACCGGGGCGGCAGCGGCGCCCACGCCGACATGGACCTGCCCCTCTTCCACCGCTCGGCGCGGACGCTCCAGCCCTATTTCCGCCGCGCGGCGGAGCTGGGCCTGGAGCGGGAAGACTGTATGCCCGCCCTCCAGCGGGCCGGGCTGGAGGCGGAGGCGGCCATGCTGGCCGCCACAGGCGGCGTGAACACCCACAGGGGCGCAATCTACGCCTTCGGCCTGCTCATAGCGGCCCGGGCCTCCGTCCTGGCCCGGGGGGGCTGCGTCTATGAAACCGCCGCTGCCCTGGCGGCGGCGGGCGTTCCGCCCCAGCCCTCCACCCACGGCCAGCAGGCCCGCGCGCGCTACGGCGCCTCCGGCGCGCGGGGAGAAGCCCTGGCAGGATTTCCCCACGCCCGCCGGGCCGCCGGAATCCTGGCGGAGCGGGGGCCGCTGGCGGCGCTGCTGACGCTTCTGGCAGAGGTGGAGGACACCAACCTGCTCCACCGGGGCGGACGGGAGGGCCTGCGGTTTGTCCAGGAGAGCGCGGCGGACATCCTGGCGGGGCCTGCGGAGGACTACGCCCTCCGGCTGGCGGCCCTGGACGCCGGATGCGTCCGGCGGAACCTCTCCCCCGGCGGCAGCGCGGACCTGCTGGCCCTGGCCTTCTTCCTGCGCAGGGCGGGGGACATATAAACCGAGGAATGGGACGGCGTATGCCGTCCCATTCCTCGGTTCTTACTGCTCCAGGTAATTCATCAGCATTTGGGCGGCCTCGGCGCGGGTGGCGAGACCATAGACGTCCATGGTCCCGTTCGTGCTGTAGAGGATGCCGTTCTCCCTGGCCCAGCGCAGGGCGTACTGGGAGTCGGAGGGCTCCACGCCGTCGGGCAGGGGCACGTTGCTGCCGGGCCTCCAGGCGTAGCGCCAGAGCATGATGATAAACTGCTCCCTGGTGATGGAGTCGTCGGGCCCGAAGCGGCCGTCGCCGTAGCCGGTGACGATGCCCCGGATGGATGCCCACGACACGGCCTGGGCGTACCAGGCATTACCGGGAACGTCCCGGAACCCGCCGCCCGCCACCGCGGGCTGGCGCTCCCGGTTGTAGAAGATCTGGGCCACCATGGCCCGGGACAGGTGGTCGTAGGGGCCGAAGGTCCCGTTTTCATAGCCGCTCATGAGCCCGTTCTCCAGCGCGTAGTCGATGGCGTCATGGTACCAGCCGCCGCCCAGGTCGTAGAAGGCCCGGGAGGGGCAGTTGACGCCGTTGCAGGACGCGGGCCGGGACACGGGGGTCTCCTCCGGGCCGCCGGGGTTGGTGACGGTGTTGCTGGGGACGGAGGGCCGGACGGAGCCGCCGGAGGGAATGGGCCTGAGAGAGGAATCGGAGGGGTCGGTCCACGGGTTGGCGGAAAGGGTCCAGCCCACCGCGATGGGCGACAGCCCGGTGACGTCAAAGCGGATGCCGTTGGCGGTATTGTAGACGTAGGGGTGCTCCATGTCGCCGGGAACCCTGCCGAAATCGGAGGTGGTGAACATGTGGACCACCGTGAAGCTGTAACGGCTGCCGGTGCCTGCGGGATAAGGCAGCTCAACGGTAATCCTGCCGTTGGCGGGGAAATTTTCGCGGGTGGCTTCCTCCCAGGTGCTGCCGCCGTCGGTGCTGACATACAGGGTCACGTCGTAAACGGCGATGCACCACGCGGGGATGGCGCTGTTGAGCTGGGTGATGCGCTGGGTCATGGCGGCTTCGATTTTGGCGGTGGTATTGAGGTAGGGGTTGCCGGCCAGCGCCGCAGGGACCTGCGTCAGACCCACCTTGTACTCGGTTTTGAATTCCGTCTGCGTTGGCGGGGTGGGGTTGTCGGGGTTATCCGGATTGTCCGGGTTATCCGGGTTGTCGGGATTATCGGGATTGTCCGGGTTATCCGGGTTGTCGGGATTGTCCGGGTTGTCGGGATTGTCCGGGTTGTCGGGGTTATCCGGATTATCCGGGTTGTCCGGATCGTCGGGGTTATCCGTCTTTTCCCAGGGGGTGGCGCTGCCGGTAAAGGGTTCATAGTTGGGATTATCCGGCGTGAAGGTGTACGGATACGCCTTGCCCTGTTCCACGGCGGCCGCGGCCCCGTCCTTCCATTCGAATTTTCCGGCGGGCCATTCGGAGGGCGCGGTCAGCGTTACATCCGCCAGCGTCTTGCCGGATTCCGTCACTTTGGTAAAGGTGGGCTCGCCGGTCAGCTTGCCTTTGTTCACGGTGATCGTCAGCTTGCCGGTGATCTTGCTGTAAATGCCGTCCGTGGGAGTGAAGGTCCACGCGGCCTCGTACTCGCCCGCGTCGGGGATGGTGTCGGGCTCATCCCAGGCGAACGTACCTTCCACCTCCACCGGCTCCTCGTCCTCCGCGCCCTTCACGGTCACCTTGCCGGTCAGCGTGATGGTACTGAGGGGTTCGGGATATGTAAGCGTGGTGGCGGAGGGAGTGACCGTATGCTCCAGGTCGCCCGCAGGGGCCTGGATGGTCAGGGTGCCGTTTACATGCTCGACATCTGACTCATAGTTGGGTGAAGCCGGGGCGGCTGCGCCGACAATCGTAATCGGATAGGTCCCTGCCGGACTGTCCTTGGTTGCTTCGCAGCTCAGCAGGGGCTGCGATTGCAGTTGGTCCTTTTCCGCCAGACCGGATATTGTATGGGGCCATTCGGCGGGGAAATCCTCGCCCTTAGTGATGGTCACATCGCCTGCGGTGACGGTAATCTTGGCCGGGGAAATTGTGACCGTAATGTTGGGATTCGTTATGGTGTAATCATTCTCTCCGTCTCCTTTCAATCCCAGCGCCAATATGTAGGTTCCAGCATCGGTAGGAGGCGTCGAAAGCACAGAGTAATCTTCTTTGTTCTGCCACTCGAACACAACCGTCACATCTTCCGGTTCCGTGCCATCCTGCAATTTGGCTACAGGCTTGACCTCCAGGGGCTTACCATCATAGACCTTATCGAGTCCATCAACGCCGTCAAAGGTCACAAGGGGCTTGTCGGTGATATACGCAGTGAAAGAAGGATCTGATTTGCCCTCTGAATATTTACCCTCCACAGCCTCGGTTGTTGCAGTGACGGTGATTTGCGTGCCATCTGTTACATCATCTGGGATTGGGATTGTGAAGGTTCCGTCTGCTGAAACCGTTGCCTCCGTCTCTTCGCCACCGCCGATTTGATAGACCACCTTTGGCGCAGGCAAGTCAGTCAAATCAGCATTCTCGGGGTTCTTTACCGAAACGCTCATGGTTATAGTTGTGCCCGCTTTCAGTATATCCGGGGCAGTGAAGGTGATTTCCGGCTCGACCTCAGAAATGGTTGCCGTTGTGGGGTCCAGAGTGATGTTGTAAATCTTATAGTCCGGGTTTACATCGCCCGTATCATCATCATCTGTAGGTAAATTGACGATTTCCGCTTTGCTGCTATCAATAGTTACGGTCTTGTTAATGCCTGCCTCGGCAGTGTCAAAGGCTGCGGTCACACCGGCGATGGTGATGTCTTGGATCTCATAATCATTAGTATCCGTGACCTTTGTCATCGTTACTACGGCATCGGTTTTGCCATCATAAGACTTGTCTTCTGCTTTGAATGTGACATTCACGAGCTTCGGGTTGACTGTAAGGGCAAATTTATCAGTCAATAGCACCTGCTTGGAATCGCCCTCTCCCTGCACGAGCTTCCAGGTATAAAAGTATTTCCCTACATGGGGGTGTTCCCCATCAAAATCCCCTGGGATGGACAAGGTGTTTTTTTCCAGCCCTTCAATAACAGTGCCGTCAGAACCGTTCGCCTCAGACCCTGCGCTCCATTCATATTTCAGCACGGCAGGTATGTTTTCCGCTTTAAGGGACATCTTCACGTCCTCACCGTAAAACTTTACAAAACTCAATTCTTTTTGAGTTATCTGCGCATCCTTTGACTCGTACTTGCAAGCTGCACAGGTCAGAGTGAATGTCCAGTGAGTGCCGTCTTTGTCCGTAGTCTTTACAATATCGTTCGCATTTGTGGTATAATTGTGAGTTTCTACCCAAACCCCTTCGCAGACTGAACATCTGGCAGTGTGAGTTTCTTTGAGCTGCGTATACTCACTGGGTACGCATTTTTCGGTACGGATTGCCTCGTGACAGTTATTGCACACAACATCGTGAGTACCGTCTCCATTGGATTTATTTTCGGTGGTTGCCTCATGCTTGCACTCAACGGTATACGGGCCATTTACCAATTTTTCTACATTTATCTCCGTACTTGTCAGGAAGGTGCTGGATCCAGTTTTCTTGATGCCGTAGCCAGATACCAGCATCTCGCTCACAGGATGGTTTTTATTAGCAATAATCCGTTGAAACGTACCGCCGCTGAGGTGGACGTTACAGTTTTTGTTGACATCCTCTGGCTCGTCGTTGCTGTCGGGATCGTCGTTACCGGAACCGGTTTGGTCGTCGCCGCCGGGAGTAGTCTGGTCGCCGCTGCCGGTTCCATCGCCGCCCTCAGCGCCGCCGCCTTCATCGGGGGGATCGCTCGGGTTCCATACAAGCTCATCAATTTTTCCGTCTTTGACAACGAGTTCGCCGTCTGTGACAGTAATAGCAGTTATTAACGAACCATTTTCCACAGTCAGCTTGCCGCTTGCGACAGAAATTGAACTGACTACCAGGACATACTCATCGTCCCAATCCAGGGTGATTTCTTTGTCAGCTTTCATTTCCAGGGGGTCCTGTCCCACTATTGCTGCGTTATCCACAAGGGCAATGGTGGCAGGGCTCTTTTGCAGCGCATCATTCCAAGCATCACGGATGTTAGAAAATTCTGCTGCTGTACTGCCGTTGGCAGTCACTAATGCGACAGTTCCTGGGGTATAAGACGACTGACCCGGGGTCTGGGGGCCCCCGCTTTCCGCCGCCCACGCCCCGCCGGGCGCGAGCCCCAGGCACAGGGCCAGGGCAAGCAATATGCTTAACAATCTGCGTTTCATGAATAATCCTCCCTTTCCCTACTGAGGGTAAGTATCGTTTGTATTATACCAGACGGTTCCAGAAAAGTCCACTCCCCAAAGGGACCGCCAGCGGATTTTTTTGTGAACGTCTTTTTATGACCAACACTTTGTCTGCCGAAAGATGTCCATTTTCAGCATGATTTCCAATGTATGATAGCGTTCTCAACCCGGTTCGTCAAGGGGGAGCTGGAAAATTCGGGCAAAATCTTTCTTTAGAACAGGCAAAACAATAAATGTCCGTATGCACAGTACGCATAAAGAACATTTCAGGAATATGGTAGGCAACCGCATGATGCAGTAGCGTTATGCGGTTGTCTGTCTGCTAACCTGGCTGTATTC